>NZ_JBHVAK010000062.1:0-36723 GCF_042667085.1 Nocardia sp. NPDC057353 | reverse complement strand
GGCCGGTTCGGCCCACCCGCTCCTTTTGTCTGTCCAGCTCAGATGGGCCGGAAGCCCGAGCCGATGCTGTTGCGGCCGTTCAGGTCGTCCATGATGGTGGACATGTTGGTGCCGACCTCGGGGCCGTAGCAGGCGAACGCCAGGTAGGCGTTGACCATGCCGACGAGTTGATTGCCGACGACCACCGGCGCGCCGGAGTCGCCCTCGACCACGCACATCTGCGCCCAGGTCTCGATATTGGTGGCGAAGACGTCGCCCCAGGAGATGCCGCAGGTATTGCCGGTGGTCCGGCCCTCCTTGCAGACGATCATGGGGAACGCGGCGGGCCCGCCGATGCCCGCGATGGTGACATTGCCGACACGGTTCACCGGGGTGATGCGGCCCGGCTCGAACTGGATGACGGCGTAGTCGAGCCGCGGGTCGGAGTGCACGAAGCGCCCGACCACCCCCGCGCCGCGATCCTTTTCGGCGTACACCTGTGCGCCGGGATCGCCGCAGTGCCCGGCGGTGATCCCGACGAGCCTGCCCGCGCCGTCGTGGCCAACGGTGGTGAGGGTGCACTCGTAGGCGTCGTCGATGACGATGCCGGACCCACCGCCGAGCACCGGCGCGCCCGGCTGCGCCTGCGCGGCGCCCGCGACGGGCCCGAGCAGCGCCGCTCCCAGCGCGACGGTGCAGGCGGCGCGTGCCACCGTGGCGAGTTTGCTGAACATGTCCCTCCAGATCTTCCGAAAGCCAGCACGATATCAATCGCGCGCACCCATCGTGTCAGTAAATGAGGCCCGGTGCGGCAGGCATCGGAAGACCCGTGGTCGCGGCGCGCGCCACGCCGCAGTTCTTCCTTCCGGTGATAGCAGTCTGGCATGATCGGCCTCGATCCGGCGGTCGCACGGAGCGGCAGCCGGGGCCGACGGGCGCGCCGGGCGGTTGATTCGAATTTCGATGAAAGCGATTCGACAAATAACACTCGTGCACTCGCTAACCCCGGCTCAGGGCGGGGTTTCTGAAACGCGTTCTTATTGGTTGGATACCGGAAGTCGGAAAATGTCCGGGGTCGTTGTCATGATTCATAGGCGGCCACGCGGAGTGACCGGTACCTATGACGCCAATCACAGGGGTCTGCTGTGTTCCGCGCTACCCCGTAGTAAGGTGCTCCGAGCGAAGCAAGTCGTCGGGGCAGGTAACCGGCGTCGAGAAGGGGTTAGACAGTGCAGTCGACCAAGAGTCCACCCATGGGGTCGCGGCTGAGTGGCGCGGTCGATTGGACGAAGGGGTACTGGGAAGATCACCCGAAGCGATCGCTCGAGACCTTCGGCAGGCAGATCCTCATGGGGATTGCCGCGGTCTCCGAGTTGTTCATCGCCATTTTTCGCCGGCGATTCCCGTTCGGTGAATTCATCCGGCAATGCGCGTTCATGGCGAACGTCGCCGCCGCCCCGACGCTGCTGGTCGCTATTCCGATCGGGGTGATCGTCTCGATCCAGGTCGGCGCGGTCGCCGGGCAGGTCGGCGCCACGTCGTTCATCGGCGCGGCGAACGGCCTCGGCATCATCCAGCAGGGCGCCCCGCTGGTCACCTCGATCATGATCGCGGGCGCGGTCGGCTCGGCCATCTGCGCCGACCTCGGCTCGCGCACCATCCGCGAGGAGATCGACGCCATGAAGGTCATGGGCGTCGACCCGATGCGCCGCCTGGTGGCGCCGCGGCTCGGCGCCGCCATGCTGGTCAGCCTGCTGCTCTGCGGCTTCGTGGTCTTCGTCGGCTTCCTGACCGGCTACATCTTCAATATCTTCGCCCAGGACGGAACGCCGGGCAGTTACGTCGGCACCTTCTCCTCGTTCGCGGTCACCCGCGACCTGCTGGTGGCCCTGGTCAAGTCGACGATCTTCGGCCTGCTCGCGGCGATCATCGCCTGCGACACCGGGCTGAACACCCGCGGCGGGCCAGGCGGCGTCGCGAACTCCGTGAACTCCGCGGTGGTCAGCTCGGCGATCATGCTCTTCGGCGTCAACCTGATCATCACGCAGATCTACAACGCAATCTTCCCCCCACAGGTGGTCTGAGCCGGTGTCGTCGACATATGTGCCGCCGCTGCTGCGGCCGCTGAACCAACTGAAGCGCACCGCCAAGGCCCCGGTCGACCTGCTCGGCCGCCTCGGTCACCAGGTGTTCTTCTTCCTCCGCGCGCTCGGCTCGATTCCGCTCGCGCTGCGCCAGTACCCCAAGGAGGTCTGGCGGCTGCTCTCCGACGTCACCTGGGGCAACGGCAACCTGGTCGTCGGCGGCGGCACCATCGGCGTCGTGCTGATCCTGAGCGCCTTCGGCGGCATGACCGTCGGCATCCAGGGCCACACCTCGCTGAACCTGCTCGGGCTGAGCCCGATCACCGGCGCCATCTCGGCCTTCGCCACCACCCGCGAGCTCGGCCCGCTGCTCGCCTCGCTGGCCTTCGCCGCGCAGGCGGGCTGCCGGTTCACCGCCCAGCTCGGCGCCATGCGCATCTCCGAGGAGATCGACGCGCTGGAATCGGTGGCCATCCGGCCGCTGCCGTACCTGGTGAGCACCAGGATCTTCGCGGCGATCCTGGCGATCGTCCCGCTCTACTGCCTCGGCCTCGCCATGGCCTACCTCTCCTGCGCGTTCACCGTGCAGCTGATCGGCGGCACCGCCAGCGGCACCTACCAGCACTACTTCTACCAATTCCTGATCCCGACGGACGTGCTGTACTCGCTGCTCAAGGCGATCATCTTCGTCGCGATCACCACCTTCATCCAGTGCTACTACGGCTTCTTCGCCTCCGGCGGCCCCGAGGGCGTCGGCGTGGCGGCGGGCCGCGCGATCAAGATGTGCATCATCGTGGTCGTGTTCGCCGATCTGTTCATGACGTTGGCCATCTGGGGCGTCAACCCCGGAATCCGGATCTCGGGGTAGGCGATGATCATCGATCCCAGTGGGCGCGGGCCCACCGTCCGGCAGATGTTGATCGCAGGCGTCTGCGGGCTCATCGTCTTCGCCGTGCTCCTGGTCTTCCTGATGGCGCGCTACCAGGGCTACTTCGTCCCCAAGGTGAACGTGGTCGCCAACCTGACCACCACCGGCGACGGGCTGCCCGCCGAGGCGGACGTGAAGTTCCGCGGCGTGCTGGTCGGCACCGTCGACGATGTCGAGGTCGCGGCCCGCGGCGAGCTGCAGAAGGTGCAGATCGAGCTGGACCCGGACTTCGCGGGCGGCATCCCCGCCAACGTCACCGCGCGCGTCGTTCCCTCCAACCTCTTCGCCGTCACCTCGGTGGAGCTGGTCTTCAACGGCCCCTCCGACGAGTACCTGAGCGAGGGCGACCAGATCGAGGAGGACCGCAGCAAGGGCACGATCGCGCTGCAGGACACCCTGACCACCGTCCGCAACATCCTGGACGAGATCGACCCGGTGCAGTTCGGCCGGGTGCTCGGCACGCTCTCGCAGGCGCTGGACGGCAGCGGCCGGATGCCGGGCTCCACCGTCGAGCGCGTCGACCGCTGGCTGACCGCCGTCGACCAGTCCATCCCGAACCTCGGCGTCATGCTGAACGACTTCTCCTCGTCGTTCCAGGCGCTGAACGAGTCGGCGCCGGAGCTGGTCACCGTGCTCGGCAGCTCGGTGCAGACCGCAACCACCATCTCCGACCGCAGGACGCAGCTGGTCGAGCTGATCACCGGCGCGAGCGGCACCTTCGACACCATCAACAACCTGTTCGCGCAGAACCCGGATGTCGGCAAGCAGGTCACCGCGGGCACCAGCTCCATGTTCGGCTCGCTCGCCTCGGACCCGGCCGCGGTCACCCAGTCGATCGTGAACCTGAACCGCTCGCTGGCCAAGCTGGACACCGTGTTCCGCTGGGGCCCGCAGCAGCAGATGATCTGGAACATGGGCATCACCTTCACGCCCTACAAGCCGAACACCGTCGCGGACTGCCCGCGCTACGGCGACCTGGCGGGTCCGAGCTGCTTCACCGCGCCCGCGGTCGCCGAGATCCCGCCGATGCCGGATTCGCTCTCGCCGCGCAGGCTGGACGCCGCGGCCGGGCTGCCGCCGCTGGTGCAGCTGCCCGGGATGCCGGTGCTGCCCGGCATCACCACCCCGTCCGCCCCGCTGCCCACCGCCGAGACGGCGCCGGTGCCGTTCGCCGGAACCCCGCTGGAGGGTCTCTTCCCGATGCTGCCGCCGTTCCTCGGCGGGCCCGCGCCCGCCGCGCCCGCCCCGGCGGAGCCCGTCGCCCCCGCCGAGCCGCCCGCCGCGCCGGCGGCGCCGATCGCCTACACCGGCGACGACGCGATCACCCGGTTCCTCGGCAGGCAGCCGACGGCGGCGGAGTACCTGCTGCTCGGTTCGATCACGAAGGGAATGACGTTGACGCACAACGGTGACGGCCGATGAGCATCCGCAAGCCGCTCATCGGGTTCAGCCTGTTCGCCATCGTCTCGATCCTGGTCACCGTGCTGGTGTGGAACACGCTGGCCAGGGTGGTCGAGGGCGAGACCAACACCTTCACCGCCACCTTCTCCGACGTGCTCGGGCTCAAGCAGGGCGACGACGTGCGGATGGCGGGCGTCCGGGTGGGCAAGGTCGAGAAGATCGACCTGGACACCAACAACGACGCCAGGGTCACCTTCGTGCTGCAGCGCGACCAGACCATCTTCGACGACACCAAGGCGCTGGTCCGGTACCAGAACCTGATCGGGCAGCGCTACATCGCGCTGGCGCCGGGCGACTCGCCGACCGCGCAGCCGCTGAAGAGCAACGGCACCATCCCGATCGAGCTCACCGAGCCGTCGTTCGACATCTCGGCGCTGCTCAACGGCTTCCAGCCGCTCTTCCAGGTGCTGCAGCCGGAGCAGGTGAACCGGCTCTCGGAGACCTTCATCCAGGCGCTGCAGGGCGACGGGGTCTCGCTGAGCGCCTTCGTCACCCAGGCGGCCGCGCTGGCCACCGACTTCCAGCGCCGGGACGCCATCCTGACCGACGTGATCACCAACCTCTCCGGCGTGATGTCGGGGCTCGCCAAGCGAGGTGACGAATTGGAGACGCTGGTGACCCAGACCAGGGCACTGATCGGCGGGCTGTACGACCAGGGGCAGAGCCTGCAGCAGTCCACCGTGCAGATCGCCGACGCCGCCGACGCGCTGGTCGGCATGGTCGGCACCATCCAGCCCAAGCTCGAGGCGGCGCAGAACTCCACCAGCGCCGCGCTGACCCTGCTGATCGCCAACGGCCCCGCCCTCGACCAGGCCGCGATCGACCTGCCCGGCTTGCTCGCCAACGCGGGCAGCTTCGTCTCCGAGGGCAGCTACGCCAACGCCTACCTCTGCGGCCTCGACGTCTCGCTGTACGGGGTGCTCTTCCCGCGCGGGCTGTTCTCGCAGATCGGCGGCAACGCGCATTCGGCGGTGTGCAGGCCGTGATCGCACAACTCCGCTCCCGCTTCCAGAGCAACCGCTACTTCTGGCTCGGCGTCCTCGGCGCGCTGTTCATCGTGCTCATGCTGATCATCTCCAGCTCCTTCCGGATGCTCGGCGTCGGCGAGCGCTCGCTCGAGATGGAGTTCGCGCAGGCCGCGGGGATCCGGGTCGGTGACCGGGTGAACGTGGCGGGCGTCGCGGTCGGCACCGTCACCGGCGCCGAACTCGACGGCGACCACGTGGTGATCACCGCGAACGTGAACCGCGACGTCGACTTCGGTCCGGACGCCAGGGCATCGATCAAGATGGCGACGCTGCTCGGCGCCCGCTACGTCGACGTCGAGCCCGGCGACGGCAGCGGGCTGCCGGACGACCGGATCCCACTCTCCAACACCGCGGTCCCGTACAACCTGGCCGACGTGGTGCAGATCGGCACGCCCAAGTTCGAGGCGCTGGACGCCGACAAGCTGGCCGAATCGCTGAACCTGGTGAACCAGCAGCTCGGCGACTCGCCGCAGCTGGTGGTGCAGGCGCTGGACAGCGTCGGCGCGCTGGCCAAGGTGATGGACTCCCGCAAGGCCGAGGTCGACCAGCTGCTCAAGGACATGGACCGGGTCACCCAGCTGCTCGCGGACAACCGCAACAGCGTGCTGCTGGTGATCACCCAGGGCGAGGCGATCGCCGCGCGGGTGATGGAGCGGCAGACGCTGCTGCGCCAGCTGCTGGACAATGTCGCCGCGCTGACCAAGCAGCTGCAGGAGATCGGCGCCGAGAACGACAACCAGCTCGGCCCGACCATCGAACAGCTCAACGTGATGGCCGAGGGGCTGCAGAAGAACAAGGACAACCTGGATCGGCTGCTCAGCATCATGCCGCCGTCGATCCGCTACCTCACCAACGCGTGGGGCAACGGCAACTACGCGGAGGTCGGGCTGCCGTGGCTGTTCCCGGACAACTGGCTCTGCTTCGCGCAGGCGATCGAGGGGTGCGAGGGATGAGGATTCCGTTCCGCGTGAACCGGAGCGCGGCCAGGGGCGCGCTGCTCGGCGTGACCGCGCTCGCGGTGGCGAGCTGCTCGCTGCTGCCCAGCTCGGTGAACAACGCCATCGGCAATACCATCGAGATCACCGCCGACTTCGAGAACATCGCGGGCATGTACGAGGGCAACCCGATCCGGGTGCTCGGCATCGATGTCGGCAAGGTGGACAAGATCGTCCCGCGCGGCACCTTCGTCGAGGTGCACATGTCGCTGGATTCCAGTGAGAAGTACCCGGCCGAGGCGATCGCGGCGGTGGTCTCGCCGTCCATCGTCACCGACCGGCACATCGAGCTGACCCCGCCCTACACCAGCGGCGACGAGCTGGTCGACGGCGACCACCTGCCGCTCTCCCGAACCAGGACCCCGGTCGAGCTGGACACGATGATCAAGACCATCGACCAGTTCGCCGCCGCGCTGAAGCCGCAGCCGGGCCAGGAGGGCATCGGCCCGCTCTCCGGCCGGGTGCTCTACCCCATGCTGGACGGCCAGGGCGACAAGCTGCGCGACACCCTGAACGCGCTCTCCGGCGCGCTGAAGGTCGGCGTCGACAACAAGGACGCCGTCGCCACCATCATCATCAAGCTCAACGAGCTGACCACCATGCTGGCCCAGAACGACCAGTCGGTGCGCGACTTCAGCAACCAGGTCACCCAGATGACCGGGCTGCTCGCCGAGCAGGCCCCCGGCCTGCAGGCCACGCTGCAGCAGCTGCAGGACTTCCTGGCCAACACCAGCGGGGTCTTCACCCAGTACCAGGACCAGCTGGAGGGCAGCCTGGTCGGGCTGACCAACGTCACCCAGCAGCTGCGCGACAACGCCGACGGGCTGATCGAGGTGGTCGACGTGGCGCCCATGCTGCTGCAGAACATCGATCGGACGATGAACCGCGAGCAGGGCTTCATCCGGCTGCACGGCCTGATCGGCACCGCGCTCTCCGGCGAGGTGATCAGCGTCTTCTGCCAGCGCATCCAGATGCGCGCGGACGGCTGCCGGACCGGGAACATGCAGGACTTCGGCCCCGACTACGGGCTCACCGCCGCACTGCTGGGACTGACGAAATGACGCGCCGCATGATCGGAACGCGCCGGGCGGCGCTGGCACTGACCGCCACCGCGACGGTGGCGCTGCTCACCGGCTGCGGCCTCTCGGTGGAGAACGTGCCGCTGCCCAAGCCGGGCGCCTCCGGCGACACGTACACCATCCGCGCGGTCTTCGAGAACGCGCTGAACCTGCCGGACCAGGCCAAGGTGAAGATCGGCGGCTCGGATGTCGGGGTGGTCTCCGACATCTCGACCAAGAACTTCGAGGCCTTCGTCGACATGCAGATCCGCTCGGACATCGAGCTGCCCGAGGGCACCACCGCCGAGCTGCGCCAGGCCACCCCGCTCGGCGACGTCTTCGTCGCGGTCTCCAAGCCGGTCGTGCCGCCGGGGACGCCGCTGCTGGAGGACGGCGCCACGCTGCCGCTGGAGGCCACCTCGGCGGGCGCGACCGTGGAGGAGCTGCTGGTCTCGGTCTCCATGCTGTTCAACGGCGGCGGCATCGCGAGCCTGACCAAGCTCGGCACCGAGCTGGACTCCATCGTCGGCGGCCGGGGCGAGCAGCTGGCCCACCTGATCACCCAGATGACCGGCGTGGTCGGCAGCCTGAACGACAACAGCGCGCGGATCGACAGCGTGCTCGGCGAGTTCGGCACGCTCTCCACCACCCTGGAATCGCGCAGGGCCGAGCTCGGCCAGGTGGCGGACACGCTGCCGCAGATGATCGGCGCGATCGCGGAGAACAACAAGGCGCTCGGCGACCTGCTGCAGCGCATCGCGGTGACCAGCGCGGCGCTCGGCGACTACGCCAACACCTCCGGCGCCGACCTGGCGTCGCTGCTGGACAACCTGCGCAACCTGATGGACGCGCTCGCCGCCACCGGCGACGACTTCGGCGCCGCCATGGAGCAGCTGCACATCGTCGCGCCGAAGGTGGACGCCAGCTTCCGCGGCAAGAGCCTCGCCGTCTTCGCCACCGTCTCCAACCTGGACATCGGGCTGCTCACCGACCCGCCGAACAGCAAGCTGCCGGACCAGACCGACCTGAACGACTTCGTCGGCAGCTTCATCCAGGTGCTGCAGGTGGTCCAGAGCCGGGTGAACGGAGCACCGCGATGAACCTGCTGCGGAACAAACTGGTGCTCTCCGGGATCGGGCTGGTGCTCGTCCTGATCGCGGGCGCCACCTACCTTGCCGTCGGCGTCATGCGGGTGAACCCGCTGCGCTCGGAGTACACCGTGACCGTCTACCTGGACCGCTCCGGCGGGTTGCAGCCGGGCAACGACGTCACGCTGCGCGGCTTCCGGATCGGCAAGGTGGACGACATCGCGCTCACCGACCGCGGCCAGCTGATCGCGGCGACGGCGACCATCGACAGCGAATACCCGATCCCGGTGGACACCGCCATCTCGGTGCAGGCGCTCTCCGGCGCGGGCGAGCAGTACATCGACTTCCGCCCGGCCACCGACTCCGGGCCGTACCTGGCGGACGGCGCGGAGATCCGCTTCGACCCGGAGCGGATCAAGACCCCGACCCCGGTGTGGCAGGTGCTGGACAATGCCAGCGCGCTGATCTCCCAGGTGGACCCGCAGAAGTTCGGCGTGATCCTGCGCGAGCTCGACATCGCGCTGAGCGCGGGCCCCGACCAGCTGCGCGGCATGGTCAACGGCCTCAGCCTGGCCGCGGCCGGGCTGGACTCGCTGCTGCCGCAGACCACCAACCTGATCGCCAACCTGCAGACCATCGCGGCCACCACCGCGAACGCGCAGCCGGACCTGGCCACCCTGACCGCGAACTCGGGCGAGCTCTTCACCCAGTTCAACAATGCGGACGCCGAGCTCAAGGCGCTGCTCGACCAGTCGCCGCAGTACTTCAGCGACCTCGGCGCGGTGCTGAGCGACACCACCGACCCGATCACCGCGCTGGCCACCAACTTCGTCGCGATCACCCGCGGCGCGCAGCTGCGCACGCCCGCGCTGAGCGCGCTCTTCCCGTCGCTGGCGGTCGGCCTGGACGCGCTCGGCGTGCCCGCGCACGACGGCGAGTTCCACACCATCGTCGACATCTGGCCCCGGCCCACCTGCTACTACCAGTCGTCCTACCTGAAGCCGGAGATCATCGCCGACGACACCCTGCCGCGCTGGAACTACTGCGTGAACCCGCCGCCGGGGCAGCAGATCCGCGGCGCCGCCAACGCACCGCGGCCGGACGTGCCGAACAACGGCGCCTACATCCCGCCGGGAGTCGACCCGAACGAGCGCACGCTCCCCCCCGTGCGCTGAGCGGGCATACTCGCGGCAGTACGACCGAATCGGCGCGCCCGCGCCGGGAAAGCGCAGGACTGTATCGATGAGCACCGACGACGCCGCAGGCTCCGCGAAGAAGATCTCTACCGACAAGGCCGGGACCGGCGCCGACCCCGATGCCGCGGGCAAGGGTGCGGCCCCGGCGCCGCAGCCGGAGCGCGCTGAGCCGACGGCGTCCAAGCTGCCCCTGGTCGCGGCCTTCACGGCGGGCATCCTCGCGGTGGCCGCGGTGACCGCCGTCGTGGTGTTCTGGCGCCAGGCCGACCAGCGCGGCGCCGAGCTGGACGCGGTGACCGAGGCGAAGGCCGCGGCCTGCGACTTCGGCCGCGCGGTCTCGGAGTACGACTACGCCAGGGACCTGAACCAGTACTTCCAGACCGTGAAGGACGGCTCCACCGGCGACTTCCTGAAGGAGTTCGCCGACGCGGAGCAGGCGCTCACCGAGGCCATGACCCAGGCCAAGGTCAAGTCGTGGACCGACGACGTGCAGTGCGGCTGGCAGTCCGGCGACGATTCCACCGCGCAGGTGCTGGTGACGCTCACCCAGTACCGCACCAACTTCACCGCGCCGGAGCCGACCAGGCAGTACGTGGTCGTCATCGCCGACCTGGAGAAGTCCGGGGACAAGTGGCTGGTCGGCAAGCTGGATTCGCCCATGCTCCGCGGTGCGGGCAGCGGGCTGCCCACCGGCCCCGGAACCGAAAGCCCCGCCCCCGCTCCCGGCGACGCCACCCCGGCTCCCGCGCCGACCCCGGGCGGCTGAGGCGGCTCAGAAGGGCGTGAGTGCCTGGCCGTGCGGCGCCACCGGCTGCCGTGCGGCCCCCACCGGTTCAGCGGTGACCGCGGGGATCTCGGCCGTCACCGCGTCGGCGACGGCCGCCGTGGCGGCGGCCTTGCGCGCCGCCTCGCCGGAGAGCGCCTCGGCCTGCTCGGTGTAGTAGTTGCCGACGTGGCCGCGCACCCAGCGGAAGCGCACCGGCCCCGGCCGCCCGGAGATGGCCCGATCGATCTGCTTGACCAGCTCGGCGTTCTTCACCGCGCCGCCGGTGGCGGTGCGCCAGCCGTTCACCCGCCAGGCGGCGATCCACTCGGAGGCGCACTTGATCGCGTACAGCGAATCGCTCTCCAGCAGCAGCGGCTCCGGCCCCGGGTGGGCCAGGATCGCCTCCAGGATGCCGCGCAGCTCGGCGACCTGATCCGTGCCGGTCGGCGCGCCGCCGCTGCCGGAGCCGCCGGTGTGGTTCACCCAGGCCCAGCCGACGGCGCCGCCCGGATTGCGCAGGCAGGATCCGTCGGTGCTCACGATGATCATGGCAGGCACCCTACGCAATCCGACCGACAAGATCTGTTCCGTGAAATTGCTCGATCTCCCTTCGCAACTGGGCCTCGGTGCGGCGCAGCGCCGCCCGGACCGCTGATTCGACGGGGCGGGCCAGCAACCTGGCGATCAGCCCCCTCGGCGCGGCGTAGTTCGCCTCCGAGGTGAGCACCGACCGGCCGTAGCCGAGCGGGTCGAATCGCAGCGTGAGCGTGCCTGCGAGCCTGCCGCGCAAGGTGTAGCCGATGACGACGTTGCGTCGGTACTCGGTGATCTCGCACTCCAGCCGGGACCGCCACGGACCGAAGCGGGCATTCGTGCTGAACACCGCTCCCCGCCCGCGGTCGAGCTCACCGGCGGGCTCGAACCCCGCCACACCGAACATCCAATCCGGGACGAAGCGGTGGTTGTCGGCGTAGGTGAAGGCGACCTCGACCGGAGCTCCCACGTCACTGGCATACCTGATGTGGCCCATAGGCCCTCCCTGATCCACGGCTGCGGTCAAAAGTACTACAGCACTCCTCTTTATTCGAGGAATTCGCCGCGGGAATCCGGAGATCACGAACTGGTCGGTCGGCTCTTTTTCTGCTGGTCAGCGCCCCGGCGCCGGGGCCGAATCGAGCGAATCCAGCTGGTCGACGATCTGCTCGGCGATCGGCATCGCCGAGGTCGCGGCCGGTGAGGGCGCGTTGAAGACGTGCACCGAGCGGGCGGTCCGGCCGAGCAGGAAGTCGTGCACCAGCGTGCCGTCCGGCAGCACCGCCTGCGCCCGGATCCCGGCCGGGTACGGCCGCAGGTCGGCGAGCTCCAGCTCCGGGCAGTAGCGCCTGCACTCGGCGAGGTACCCGCGCCGGAACACCGAATTGCGCAGTTCGCGCGCGCCGGTGCGGACGTGCGCGCGCGCCAGCCGGTGGAAGCCGCGGTAGCCGAGCACCTCGCGCAGGTCGCGCGGGTCCACCGACCACTTGCGGTACTTCTCCCTGGCCAGGCCGAGCACCGCGTTCGGGCCGACGGTCAGCTCGCCGTGGATGGTCGGGCTGAGGTGCACGCCGAGGAAGGGCAGCGCCGGGTCCGGGATCGGGTAGATCAGCGTCGAGGTGAGATCCGCGCGCTCGGCGGGCAGCCGGTAGTACTCGCCGCGGAACGGGACGATCCGGAAGTTGGTCGGCAGCCCCGCGATTCGGGCCAGCCGGTCGGCCTGCAACCCGGCGCAGACCACGAGCCTGCGCGCCGTCCACGACCCGCTCGGGCCCGCGACGGTGACCCGCTCCGCCGTCTCGGCGATGGCCGTCACCGTCGCCCCGTACCGCACCTCGGCACCGGCGGCGACCGCCTCGGCCAGCAGTGCGCGGGTGACGGCCGGGTAGTCCACGATGGCCGTGCTCGGTACGAAAAGCGCGCCGGTGCCGCGAATTCGCGGCTCCCGGCGGGCCAGCTCGGCGGCGTCGATCCGCTCCACCTCGACCCCGTTGTCGACCGAGCGCCGGTGCAGCGTCAGCATCCGCTCGTGCTCCACGGAATCCGTTGCCACCAGCAGCTTTCCGCAGACCTCGACCGGAATCCCGGCGGCGCGCGCGAATTCGACGGTCCAGCGCGCCCCGCGCCTGCACAGCTCCGCCTTGAGGCTGCCCGGCTCGTAGTAGATGCCGGAGTGCACGACGCCGCTGTTGTGCCCGGTCTGGTGGGTGGCGGCCACCTGCTCCTTGTCGAGCAGGAGCAGCGTCGCGCCGGGGTGCCGCCGCAGGATGCGGTGCGCCGTCGCCACCCCGACGATGCCCGCGCCGATCACGCAGAAGTCGTACTCGGCGGGGCGCGGCGCGGCGGTCATGGCTCCCAGCTCAGCAGAGCGCGGCCGCCGCCCGCGCACCGGGGTCAGGTGCTGACGCGGGCGGGTACCTCGGTGCGCTCCAGCCGCAGATCGTGGCTGCCGAGCGTCGGATCGCTGAACGTCACTGTGACCGAACCGCCGGTACCGATCTCGGTCCGCAGCGTCGCGACCGCGCGCGGGTCGACCCGGCCGCCGGTGAGCGCGGCGAAGGTGGCGTTGGTGTCAAGGGTGAGCGCGACGCCGCCGCTCGCGGGCTCGTCCACCCTGGCGTCCACGTAGGCGGGGCCGACCCGCACCCTGCGGTCGGCGGCGGGCTCCGGCGCCGCCGCGGCGGGCGGAACGACCTCGGCGGGCGGCGCCGCGGCGGGCTGCTGCTCGACCGTCTCCGGCCTGATCTGCACGGTGCCCGCGATCGCCGCGCTCTCCCGCCGCTCGAAGAGCGCCGAGCCCGCGAACGGCCCGGCGGGGGCCGCCACGCGCGGCGGCGGCGGCACCGCCGCCTGCTCCGGCTCGGCGCGGCCCGCCTCGATATTGCCCGGGGTGCGGCCCGGGACGTTGCTCACGATGTAGGCGCCCGCCACGGCGGTGAGGCCGATGCTCGCGGTGCCGACCAGCACGATGGCGGTGGTGCGGGCGGCGCCGCGGCGCGGAGTCAGCAGCTCCGTGTCCGGCGCGGGCTCGCCCGGTCTCCGGTTCTCCCTCGATGTCACGATGCGGTCCTCTCCCTGTGTCCCGAACTCCCCTTCGGTTCTCTGGTCACGCCGGCCCGCACCGTCGGAAGCCGGACGCGCGTCCAGGCTACGGAACCCGGACGGAGCGCGCATACCCGCTGTTCGAGCGGGGATACCTGCTCCAGGATCGACGCCGGAGGCGGCGAACGGGTTTCGATCGCGCACAGAGTGGGTAAACCCCCGGCAGTCGGCGAGCGTCTTTTCGACCCGCCCCTACAGACCCCGGCCAACGGTGTCCGGCCGTCGACACGAACGGCGCACCTCGATGCGGCGCTCGCCGGCCCCGCTCCGCGACTCTCAACCGCAGGCTCTACAGCTGTTGAGACTCCGTGGCGGTGACTCGACGCTGTCTCAGGCGAACTGCCCCGCCGCGCGCCCTGCCCCCGCGGGGCCTGCGAAGGCCTGCGCGATGCCCAGCCACTCCGCCGCGTCGGCGCCGACCGCCTCGACGGCCAGGTCGTCCGGGTGCCTGCGCTGCGTCACCAGCAGGCAGAAGTCGAGCGCGGGGGCGGTGATCCGCTGCTCCGCGTCGGCCGGGCCCCAGGTCCAGAGCGAGCCGTCCGGCGCGGTCAGCTCGATGCGGAACTCGGCCGCGGGCGGCGTCCGGCCGTGCACCGCGTAGGCGAAGTCGCGGGTGCGGGCGCCGATGTGCGCGACCCCGCGCAGCCGCCGGGTCGGCTCCCTGGTGACGCCGAGCGCGTCCGCCACGTCCTGGCCGTGCGCCCAGGTCTCCATCAGCCGGGCGGTGATCATCGACCCCGGGCGCATGGGCGGGCCGAACCACGGCACCTTCACCCCCTCCGGGACCGCACGCAGCGCCGCGACCAGTGCTTCCCGACCCGACCGCCAGCGCCGCAGCAGCTCGGCGGGCGGGGCGGCCGCCGCCTCCTCGGCGCCGTCGTCCACGAAGGTGGCCACCCGCGGCGCGGCCTCGGTGAGCATCCGCGCGAAGCCGTCCGGGTCGGTCGCGGAGAGCACCGCGACCCCGTCGGTCCAGGCGAGGTGGCCGATCTGGTGCGCGACGGACCAGCCGGGCGCGGGCGTCGGCAGTTGCCACCCCGCCGCGTCCAGCGGGGCGACCAGGCGTTCCAGATCAGCGGATTCGTCGGCGAAATCGGCGAGCAGGGCGTCCAGGTCGGCCATGCGCCCCAGCATCGCAGCGGCCGCCGGAAAAGACAAGCACGTGTGCTTGTTTACCAGCCGAAGAGGATCAGGTGCAGCGCGCCGACCCCGAGCCCGAGCACCGCCCCATGCAGGTACAGCAGCCAGGCGTCCTGCTCCACCGAGGCATAGAACATCTCCATGAACTCGCCGGGGCTCATCACCGTGAGCTTGCGCGCGGCGAACTCGTCGATCTTGCTCGCCTGCTCGCGGGCGAACTCCTCGTCCTCCACCAGCGTCGGCGCCAGCCCCACCGCCGCGCCCGCCGCGGTGACCTTGAGGTTGTCGAACTGCCGCCGCCCGAAGGCGGCGCGCACCACGGAGGTGGTGCGGCCCAGCTGCCGGTTGATCTCCTCGGCGATCAGCCGCTCCAGCAGCTGCCTGGTCTTGTCGCCGTTCGGGCCGTCGAGCAGCTCCGCGGAGAGGTTCGGCAGGGTGAGCACCTGGTAGGCCAGGATGTGCGCGAGGTCGACGGCGGCCTGCGGCTGCCGCTTGGCCAGCAGCGCCTGCCGCCACAGGTACCGATACCGCGGCTGCGGGTCGCCCGGCTCGAAGACCATCTTCACCGCGATCATGTTCACCACGACGCCGATCGCGGCCGAGGCCAGCAGCACCACCGCCCAGGCCGGGATCCAGCTGATCACCGGCAGCGTGCGGTGCAGGTGCAGGTAGAGCGCGAGCAGCAGCCCGAACGGCGCGCCGAGCAGCCCGATCCGCACCATGAAGCGCAGCTCCGGCGCGGCGATGGTGGTGGTCAGGTCCTTGAGGATGGTCGGGTTCTGCCGCAGGTAGCGGATGACGAAGCTCTTGATGTCGATCAGCTGGTCGACATTGTCGCCGAGCGATTCGAAGGCGCGCCTGCAGAGCGCGGGCAGCTCGCGGTCCACCCGCTGGTAGACCAGCTGCCGGACCGCACGCGGCAGCCCGCGCCAGAGATCCGGGTTCTCCCGCTCCATGAGCTCGTCGACCAGCGGCTCGACCTGCTTGCGGGCGAGCACCGCGATGTAGTCGGCGATGCCGTCCAGGTCCAGCTCGCGGATGAAGTCCTTGGGGTTGCCGATCCGCATGATCGCCATGTCCACGCAGATGCTGGCCATCTTCTCGGCGCGGGCCGGGATGAAGCCCTGGAATCCGAGCTGCTTGCCGTCGCCGGAGAAGGTCGGCAGCACCTGCACCCGGCGCGGGAAGTACGGGTAGAGCACCGAGAGCCCCGGTACCCGGAACCCGCGGAAGTGCACCGGCCAGAACAGCATGAGCACGCCGGTCCAGTTCGTCAGCCACCCGGCCAGCCCGGCGAAGATCGGGAAGGTGATCAGCTCGACCACGAATTTCGACTGCCCGGTGAGTTCTTCCCAGTCGATGAAGAGCCCGGAGGCGAGAGCAGTCACGGCGCGATCCCCCTCGGTCCTGCCGGGTGGTGAGATATCAGGGCCCCAACATTCTCATTGCGCTCGAACCGGTGTCAACGCGCCACGACACCGCCGAGGAAGGAGCGGCTCCGTGCCGATTCAGACCGTCGACATCCCTACCCCGGACGGCACCGCGGACGCGCTGTTCGTGCACCCCGGCTCCGGCACGCACCCCGGCGTTCTGCTCTTCCCGGACGCCTTCGGCCCGCGGCCCGCGCTCGCCGCGCTCGCCGAGACCATCTCCGCCCGCGGCTACGCCGTGCTGGTGCCGAACCTCTTCCACCGAGCGGGCCGGGCACCGGTGGTGGAGCTGCCCGAGGTCGTCGACGCGAGCAACCGGCACGAGGTCTTCGACCGCATCCGCCCGCTGATGGAGCAGCTCACCCCCGAGCTCGCGCTCCGCGACGCCGGTGCCTACCTCGACTGGCTGGCCGCCGCGCCCGAGGTGGCCGCCGGGCCGGTCGGGCTCACCGGCTACTGCATGGGCGCCGCGCTGGTGCTGCGCACCGCCGCCGCCTACCCCGACCGGGTCGCCGCCGGCGCCGGCTTCCACGGCGGCAGGCTGGCGAGCGAGGCCGCCGACAGCCCGCACCTGACCGTCGACGGAATCACCGCCGAGCTCTACTTCGGCCACGCCGACGCCGACCCCTCGCTCCCGCCGGAGCAGATCGAGCGGCTGAACCAGGCGCTCGACTCGGCGGGCGTGCGCTACCGCGCCGAGGTCTACGCAGGCGCCGCGCACGGCTTCACCCAGCGCGACCTGGCCAGCTACGACGCCGACGCGGACGCCCGGCACCTCCGCGAGCTGGTAGCGCTGCTGGACCGCGCACTGAGCTGACTTCGCCCTCGGCGAACATCGGAGCGGACCGGAACAAAGGTCCGACCCCCTGGGTTGAGTGGGCATAGCTCAACTTTCAGAAGGGTCGATATCGTGACTACACCTCGGAACCTGCCGGTGCTGTTCCTGACCGATCCGATCGTGCTGCCGGGCATGGTCGTGCCCATCGAACTGGACGAATCGGCGCAGGCGGCGATCGATGCCGCGCGCGCCGCGAAGGAAGGCCAGGTGCTGGTGGCACCGCGGCTGGACGAGGGGTACGCGACGTACGGCGTCGTTGCCACCGTCGAACAGGTCGGCAGGCTGCGCGGCGGCGCGCCCGCCGCGGTGCTGAAGGCCGAGCGGCGGGCCCGGATCGGGCACGGGGTGACTGGGCCCGGCGCCGCGCTCTGGGTCGAGGCCGAACCGGTCGAGGTCCCGCCCGCCGACGGCCGGACCAGGGAGCTGGCCGAGGAGTACAAGAAGCTCGTGGTCTCGGTGCTGCAGCGGCGCGAGGCCTGGCAGATCATCGACGCGGTGAACCAGCTGGCCGAGCCGTCCGAGATCGCGGACACCGCGGGCTACGCCTCCTACTTGACCGGCGAGCAGAAGCGCGAGCTGCTGGAGACCCCGGACACCGCGGCCCGGCTGACCACGCTCATCGACTGGACCCGCGCGCACATCGCCGAGGCCGAGGTCACCGAGAAGATCGGGGACGAGGTCAGGGAGAACCTGGAGAAGACGCAGCGCGAGTTCCTGCTGCGTCAGCAGCTGAACGCCATCCGCAAGGAGCTGGGCGAGGACGAGCCGGACGGCGCGGACGACTACCGCACCCGGGTCGAGCAGGCCGAGCTCCCGGCCGAGGTGCGCGAGGCGGCGCTGCGCGAGGTCGGCAGGCTGGAGCGGGCCAGCGACCAGAGCCCGGAGTCGGGCTGGATCCGCACCTGGCTGGACACCGTCCTGGACCTGCCGTGGCACGAGCGGACCACGGACAACACCGACGTCGCCGCGGCCCGCGCGGTGCTCGACGCCGACCACCACGGCCTGGACGAGGTCAAGGACCGGATGGTCGAGTACCTGGCGGTGCGCGCCAGGCGCGCCGAGCGCGGGCTCGAGGTGGTCGGCGGCCGCGGCTCCGGCGCGGTGCTGGTGCTGGTCGGCCCGCCCGGCGTCGGCAAGACCTCGCTGGGCGAGTCGGTCGCCAGGTCGCTGGGGCGCAAGTTCGTCCGGGTGGCGCTGGGCGGGGTCAGGGACGAGGCGGAGATCCGCGGGCACCGGCGCACCTACGTCGGCGCGCTGCCCGGCCGGATCGTGCGCGCCATGAAGGAGGCCGGGTCGATGAACCCGGTGGTGCTGCTGGACGAGATCGACAAGGTCGGCTCGGACTACCGCGGCGACCCGGCGGCCGCGCTGCTCGAGGTGCTCGACCCGGCGCAGAACCACACCTTCCGCGACCACTACCTCGACCTGGACCTGGACCTCTCGGACGTGCTGTTCATCGCGACGGCCAACGTCATGGAGACCATCCCCGGCCCGCTGCTGGACCGCATGGAGCTGATCACCGTCGACGGCTACACCGAGGACGACAAGGTCGCCATCGCGCGCGACTTCCTGGTGCCGAGGCAGCTGGAGCGCAACGCGCTGACCGCCGACGAGGTCACCGTCACCGATGAGGCGCTGCGCGAGATCGCCGCGAACTACACCCGCGAGGCGGGCGTCCGCCAGCTGGAGCGGCTGATCGCGAAGGGGTTGCGCAAGGCGGCCACGAAGCTGGCCACCGACGGCGCCGGCCCGCTCACCATCGGGTTCGGTGAGCTGAAGGAGTACCTGGGCAGGCCGCGGTTCACGCCGGACTCCATGGAGCGCACCTCGGTGCCGGGAGTGGCGACCGGGCTCGCGGTTACCGGTGCGGGCGGCGACGTGCTCTACATCGAGGCCAACTCGGCCGAGGGCGAGCGCTCGCTGACGCTGACCGGGCAACTCGGCGACGTCATGAAGGAGTCCGCGCAGATCGCGCTGACCTACGTGCGCTCGCACCTGGCCGAGATCGGGATCGAGCCCGCGGTGCTGGACCGGAATATCCACATCCACTTCCCGGCGGGCGCGGTGCCGAAGGACGGCCCGTCGGCGGGCGTCACCATGGTGACGGCGCTGGTCTCGCTGGCGCTGGGCCGGAATGTGCGCGGGGACGTCGGGATGACCGGCGAGGTCACGCTGAACGGGCGGGTGCTGCCGATCGGCGGGGTGAAGCAGAAGCTGCTGGCCGCGCAGCGGGCCGGGCTGAAGACGGTCTTCATCCCGGCGCGCAACGAGCCCGACCTGGACGAGGTGCCCGCCGACGTGCTCGCGGCGCTGGACGTGCGCCCGGTCGCGGACGTGGCGGAGATCCTCGGCTACGCCATCGAGCCGGTCGCCGAGCCCGCGCTGGACGGCCCGGCGTACGCCGCCACCGCCTGATCAGGAGAAGGGGCCGGGCACCCCTCGTGGCCCGGCCCCTCCGCCTGTCTCCGGCACCACGGCCTGCGGCCGGGCCACGCTTCCCGAACTCAGCCGAGTTCGCGCTCGACCGCGCGGGTCGTCCCCTGCGCGACGGCGCAGAGCACCGGCTCGGAACCCGCGTCCTCACTGCGGATTTCGCAGTGCACCACCGCCTGCCGCCGGGTCGACCCGGTCACCCGCGCGTCGGCGCGCAGCCGCGTCCCGGCGGCCGGGCGCAGGTAGGTGATGCTGAACCCGCCGGTCAGCACATTGGAGCCGAGCACAGTGCCCGCCGCGAAGGTCAGCGCGTTGTCCGCGAGGTAGGCGAGCACCCCGCCGTGTACGAAGCCGAACTGCTGCCCCAGCTCGGGGCGGATCGGGATGGCCAGGCTGGCGGCGCCGTCGCCGAAGGCGAGTAGCTCGGTGCCGACGAGGTGCGCGAACGGCTGGCGGTCCAGCACCGCGCGCGCCGAGGTGGCATCGAGTACGACCATGGGGTGCTCCGATCAGTCCGGGTTCTGCAGGGTGCGCCACGCGGCGGCGGCGAGTTCGTCGGCGACCTCGGCGGGCGGGCGGCGGACGGCACCGGCCAGCCAGCTCCGCGCGTACTCCTGCGCAGGCCCCAGCCAGAGCGCGTAGAGCAGGTCGAACTCCAGCTCGCGCACCGCCCCGTACCCGGCGTGCGTGCGCCACCAGCGGACGATGTCGAGCAGGAACTCCCGATTGCCCTCCTGCTCGCGCGCGCCCGCGGGCGCCGCGCCGAACAGCACCGTCGCCCGCGCCGGGTGCGCGGTGACCCAGTCCAGGTGCGCGCGCACCCCGGCGGTCACCCCGCCGCGCGCGTCGGTGCTCGCCAGCACGGCCTGCCGGAACCCGGCCTGGAAATCGGCGAGCGCACCGAGCCAGACCTGCCGGTACAGCTCCGCCTTGTCCGGGAAATGGTGGTACAGCGCGCCGACGCTGGCGCCCGCCGCCTCTCGGATCTCGGCCAGCGTCGCCGCCAGCACGCCGCGCACGGCGAACTGCTCCTCCGCCGCCAGCAGCAACCGATCTCGAATCCGCACAAACAGAATAATATTCTGTCCGACCTCGAAAGCGCCAGGTGTGCGGTAAGACGGAGCCGTGGCCCGATGGCTGTTGCACGTCGACCTCGACCAGTTCCAGGCGGCGGTGGAGTTCCGCCGCCACCCGGAGCTGCGCGGCCTGCCGGTGATCGTCGGCGGCAACGGCGACCCCGACGAGCCGCGCAAGGTGGTGACCTGCGCCTCGTACCCGGCGCGGGCCTTCGGCGTGCGGGCCGGGATGGCGCTGCGCAGCGCGCAGCGCAAATGTCCGGACGGGGTCTTCCTCGCGCTCGACCCGCCCGCCTACGACGAGGCGTCCGACGAGGTCATGGCGGTGCTGCGCGGCTTCCCCGGCCGGGTCGAGGTCTGGGGCTGGGACGAGGCCTTCCTCGCCGCCGACACCGACGACCCGGAGGCGCTCGCCGCCGCGATCCGCGCCGCCGTCGCGGAACTCGAGCTGACCTGCTCGATCGGCATCGGCGACAACAAGCTCACGGCCAAGCTCGCCACCGGTTTCGCCAAGTCGATCGGCAAGGCATCGGCGGCCAACCCCGGCGCCGAGCCGGAGCACCGCGCCGGGGCCGCCACCGGCACCTTCCGGCTCACCGCGGCGAACTGGGTCGAGGTCATGGGGCAGCGGCCCACCGACGCGCTCTGGGGCGTCGGCCGCCGGATCGCCGCGCGCATGGCGGCACTCGGCATCCACACCGTGGCCGACCTCATGGCCGCCGACCGGGACCGGCTGGCGGCCGAGTTCGGCCCGAACACCGGCCCCTACCTGTGGGTGCTCGGCCACGGCAGGGGCGACACCGAGGTCAGCACCGAGCCGCGGGCCGCGGTGGGGCAGCCGATCCGAGACCTTCGCCACCGACCTGACCGACCCCGCGGAGATCCGCGCCCAGGTCGCGCGGCTCGCCACCGAGCTGGCCGAGGAGCTGGCGGCGGCGGGCCGGGTGAGCACCAGGGTCTCGGTCACGGTGCGCACCAACACCTTCTACACCCGCAGCAAGCAGCGCAAACTCGCGGAGCCGAGCGCCGACGTCGCGCTCATCGCGGAGACCGCGGTCGCGGTGCTCGACCGGTTCGAGCCGGGCCGCCCGGTCCGGCTGCTCGGCGTGCGCCTGGAACTGGTGCCGGTGTGAGCCCCTCGTATGCTTCCGCCATGACCTTCTCGGCGATGGTGGCCAACGCTTCGGACGGTGCGATCGTCCTCTCCAGGGCGGAGGTCGGCGACGACTTCCTCGGGGCGGGCGAGGTGACGATCGCGGTGCACTACTCGAGCGCCAACTACAAGGACGCCCTTGCCATCACGCCGCGCGGCGGGGTGGTGCGGCAGTACCCGATCGTGCCTGGCATCGACCTGGCGGGCGAGGTGGTCGCCTCCGACGACGACGCCTTCGCCCCCGGCGACCAGGTGCTCGCGCACGGCTACGAGCTCGGCGTCTCGCGCAACGGCGGCTTCGCCGAGCTGGCCAGGGTGCCCGCGGAGTGGGTCGTGAAGCTGGACAGGCTGAGCACCAGGGATGCCGCCGCCATCGGCACCGCCGGGTTCACCGCCGCGCTCAGCGTGCGCGCCCTGCTCGACCGCGGCCTCACCCCGGACGACGGCGCGGTGCTGGTCACCGGGGCGACCGGCGGGGTCGGCGGGGTCGCGATCGACATCCTGGCCGGGCTCGGCTTCGAGGTCATCGCCTCCACCGGCAAGACCGACGCGGACGACCTGCTCGCCGAGCTCGGCGCGAACGAGGTGATCGGCAGGCTGCCGGAGGATCCGGAGGCCAAGCCGCGGCCGCTCACCTCGGCCCGCTGGGCGGGCGCGGTGGACAGCGTCGGCGGCGCCTCGCTGGCCTACATCCTGAGCGCCATCGGGTACGGCGGCGCGGTCGCTGCCAGCGGGCTGACCGGCGGGCCCGGGGTGCCGACCACGGTCATGCCCTTCATCCTGCGCGCCGTCTCGCTGCTCGGCATCGACTCGGTGAACCTGCCGATCGAGCACCGCAGGGAGATCTGGGCCCAGCTCGGCGGCGAACTGCGCCCCCGCCACCTGTCCGCCCTCACCAACGTCGCCCCGATCACCGACGCCGAACAGGTCCTCCGCTCCATCCAGGACGGAACCCACCGCGGCCGCACGGTATTCGCCGTCGCCGGCGAGTTCTGAGCCCGCCCCGGCGGGGGTGAGGCTTGCGAACCCCGTTCGCGGCCCGTCTCGTCGCCGAGTGCTCGAAAGTGCATGCGCCGCAGGCGCGAGTCTCGAGCGCTCGGCGACGAGACTTCACAGGGCCGCGAACACGCCCGCCGAAGGCGGGCCGATAGATTCCGCGAACTGGGTGCGGTACAGCTCGGCATAGCGGCCCTCGGCGGCCAGGAGCTGCTGGTGGGTTCCGCGCTCCACGATCCGCCCGTGCTCGAGGACGACGATCTCGTCCGCGGCGCGGACGGTGGAGAGCCGGTGCGCGATGACGATCGCGGTGCGCCCCTCCAGCGCCTCGGTCAGCGCCTCCTGGACGGCCGCCTCCGAGGTGGAGTCCAGCGAGGCGGTGGCCTCGTCGAGGACGACCACCCGCGGCTGCTTGAGCAGCAGCCTGGCGATGGTGAGCCGCTGCCGCTCGCCGCCGGAGAGCCGGTACCCGCGCTCGCCGACCACCGTGTCCAGCCGGTCCGGCAGCGACTCGACCAGGTCCCGCAGCCGAGCCCTGGTGAGCGCATCCCACAGCTCGTCCTCGCTCGCCTCCGGCCTGGCCAGCAGCAGGTTGGCCCGGATGGTCTCGTGGAAGAGGTGCCCGTCCTGGGTCACCAGCCCGACGGTCTCCCGGATCGAGGTGGTGCTCAGCTCCCTGACGTCGACGCCGTTCAGCCGGACCGCGCCGGAGTCCACGTCGTAGAGCCGGGAGACCAGCTGCGCGATCGTCGACTTGCCCGCCCCCGACGAGCCGACCAGCGCGACCATCCGCCCCGGCTCGGCGCGCAGCGAGACCCCGTGCAGCACCGGCACCCCGCCCCTGGTGTCCAGCGTGGCGACCTCCTCCAGCGAGGCCAGCGACACCTTGTCCGCGGACGGGTAGCCGAACCCGACACCGTCCAGCTCCACCGCGACCGGCCCCGCGGGCACCGGCACCGCGCCGGGCGCGTCCTCGATGAGCGGCCGCATGTCCAGCACCTCGAAGACCCGCTCGAAGCTGACCAGCGCGGACATGATCTCCATCCGGGCGCTGGCCAGCGCGGTGAGCGGCGCGTACAGCCGGGTCAGCAGCAGCGAGAGCGCGACCACCGCGCCCGCGTCCAGCTGCCCGCGCAGCGCGTACCAGCCGCCGAGGCCGTAGACCAGCGCGACGGCCAGCGCCGAGACCAGGGTGAGCGCGGTGACGAAGACGGTCTGCAGCATGGCCGTGCGCACCCCGATGTCGCGCACCCGCGCGGCCCGCGCCGCGAACTCCACCGACTCCTGCTCCGGCCGCCCGAACAGCTTGACCAGCGTCGCCCCCGGCGCCGAGAAGCGCTCGGTCATCTGCGTGCTCATGGCGGCGTTCAGGTCCGCGGCCTCGCGCTGGATACCGGCGAGCCGGTTGCCCATCCGCCGCGCGGGCAGCACGAAGACCGGGAGCAGCAGCAGCGCGAGCAGCGTGATCTGCCAGGAGATCCCGATCATCACCACGAGCGTGAGGCCGAGCGTCACCAGGTTGGTGACGACGCCGGAGAGGGTGTCGCTGAAGGCCCGCTGCGCGCCGATCACATCGTTGTTCAACCGGCTCACCAGCGCGCCGGTGCGGGTCCTGGTGAAGAAGGCGACCGGCATCTTCTGCACGTGGTCGAAGACGGCGGTGCGCAGGTCCAGGATCAGCCCCTCGCCGATCCCCGCGGAGAGCCGCCGCACCACCAGCCCGAGCCCGGCATCGAGCACCGCGAGCACGCCGATCACCAACGCCAGCGTGACCACCACCCGCGCCGCCGCGCCGCCGACGATGTCGTTCACCACCCGCCCGGCCAGCACCGGCGTCGCCACCGTGATCACCGCCGAGAGCACGCTGAACCCGAGGAACAGCGCGATCGTGCGCCGGTGCGGCGTGGCGAAGCGCAGGATGCGCCGCGCCGTCGCCCGCCGGAACGGCCGCCGCTCGTCGGGCGCGTTCATCTGCCGGTACATCTGGCTCCACGCCACGGATTCCATGCTCATCCGATCGCTCCTCTCCGCTCGGGGTCCATTGGACTCCGGGCCACCGACACTAAGACCTCAACAAAGGTTGAGAGCAAGCCATTTCCGGCCGGGCCTACGCTGGTTCAGGTGAAACGACGGCCGGACGAGCCCGAACTCATCGCGCGGGCGCTGCGGGCGCGGCTGCGCGGCGAGGTGGACGGGTCGGCGCGGCGGCGGGCCGAGTACTCCTCGGACGCCTCGAACTACCGGGTGCCCCCGACCGCCGTCGTCTTCCCGCGCGACGACGCGGACGTGGCGGCGGCGCTCGCCTTCGCTCGGGAGAACGGGGTGCCGCTGACCGCGCGGGGCGCGGGGACCTCGGTGGCCGGGAACGCCGTCGGCCCCGGGCTCGTGCTGGACTTCAGCAGGCACATGCACGCGATCGGGCCGATCGACCCGGACGCCGGGCGGGTCACGGTGCAGTCGGGGGCGGTGCTCGGCACGCTGCAGCGCGCGGCCGCGCCGCACGGCCTCCGCTTCGGCCCCGACCCCTCCACCCAGAGCCGCTGCACGCTCGGCGGCATGATCGGCAACAATGCCTGCGGCCCGCGCGCGGTCGCCTGGGGCCGCACCGCCGACAACGTGCGCGCGCTGCGCATCCTGGACGGCACCGGCGCGGAGCGGCTGCTCGGCACCGACCTCGCGGTGCTTCCCGGGCTGCCGGAGTTCACCGCGGCGCACCTGGCCCCGCTCCGCACCGACCTCGGCCGCTTCGACCGCCAGGCCTCCGGCTACGGCCTGGAGCACCTGCTCCCGGAGCGCGGCTCGGCGGTCGCGCGCGCCTTCGTCGGCAGCGAGGGCACCTGCGGGGTGCTGCTCGACGCCGACCTCGACCTGGTCCCGCTGCCCGGCGCGACCGTGCTCACGGTGCTCGGCTACCCGGACATGGCGACCGCCGCCGACGATGTCGCCGCGGTGCTCGCGGTCCGGCCGACCGCGGTCGAGGGGATCGACGCCAGACTGGTGGACGTGGTGCGCGCCGCGCGCGGCGCCGTGCCGGAGCTGCCCCGCGGCGGCGCCTGGCTCTTCGTCGAGACCGGCGGCGATACCGCCGACCTCGCCCGCCAAGCCGCGCGCGAACTCTGCCGGAGCGCGGGCGCCATGGACAGCACCGTCGTCACCGACCGCGCCGCCGCGGCCGCGCTCTGGCAGATCCGGGCCGACGGCGCGGGCCTGGCGGGCCGCTCCCCCGACGGCAGGCCGGCCTGGCCCGGCTGGGAGGACGCCGCCGTCCCGCCCGAGCGGCTCGGCGCCTACCTGCGCGAATTCGGCGCGCTCAGCACCGAGCACGGCGTGGACGGGTTGCTCTACGGGCATATCGGGGACGGCTGCATCCACGTCCGGCTCGACCTGCCGATCGCCGAGGCGCCGCAGCGGTTCCGCGCCTTCCTGTTCGACGCCGCCGACCTGGTCGTGCGGCACGGCGGCTCGCTCTCCGGCGAGCACGGCGACGGCCGGGCCCGCTCCGAGCTGCTCGCGCGCATGTACTCCCCCGCGGTGCTCGGCATGTTCGGCGGCTTCAAGGCGCTCTTCGACCCGGACGACCTGCTGAACCCCGGGGTGCTGGTGGCGCCGCGCCCGATCGATGCCGACCTGCGGGTGGCCGGGCTCCCCCCGGTGCCCGCGCACGGAGTCGCGCTCCCCCGCGACGGCGGCGACCTCGGCACGGCGGTGCACCGCTGCGTCGGGGTCGGCTCCTGCCGGGCCGACTCCGGCGGCTTCATGTGCCCCTCGTTCCTGGCCACCGCCGACGAGAAGGACAGCACCCGCGGCCGGGCCAGGGTGCTGCAGGAGGTGGTGCGCGGCGCGCTCCCGATCACCGGCCCCGAGGTGCGCGAATCGCTCGACCTGTGCCTGTCCTGCCGCGCCTGCGCCACCGACTGCCCCGCCGGGGTGGACATGGCGACCTACAAGTCCGAGGTGCTGTACCGCCGCTACCGGGGCAGGCTCCGCCCCGTCGACCACTACACCCTCGGCAGGTTGCCGCGGTGGCTCGCGCTCGCGGGCCGGGCGCCGCGGCTCGCCAACGCGCTGGCCCGGGTGCGCCCGCTGCGCCGGGCCGGGCTGCGCGCGGCGGGCATCGACCCGCGCAGGCAGGTCCCGCGGCTGGCCGAGCACCGGGTCGACCGGGTGCCGCCGGTCGGCGGCGACGGCCCCGAGGTGCTGCTCTGGATCGACACCTTCACCGACGCCTTCGACCCGGCCATCGCCACCGCCGCCACCGGGCTGCTGGAATCGCTCGGGTACCGGGTTCGGCTGCCGGAGCGGGGAGTCTGCTGCGGGCTGACCTGGATCACCACCGGGCAGCTCGACGGCGCCCGCGCCCGGTTACGGGCCACCCTGGACGCGCTGCACGCCCACGTCGCGGCGGGCGGGCCGGTGATCGGGCTGGAGCCGTCCTGCACCGCCGCGCTCCGCACCGACCTGCCGGAGCTGCTCCCGGACGACCCGCGCGCCGCGCCGACCGCGGCCGCCGTGCGCACCCTCGCCGAATTCCTGCTCGCGCACCCGGAGTGGACCCCGCCGCGCCGCGACGGGCAGCCGGTCGTGGTGCAGCCGCACTGCCACCAGTACGCGACCGCGGGCTTCTCCGCGGATCGCCAGATATTAGCTGCTATGGGTGTGCAGCTGCACGAGATCAGGGGCTGCTGCGGGCTGGCCGGTAATTTCGGAATGCGATCCGGACACTTCGACATATCCGTGAAAATCGCGGGGAACGGGCTGCTGCCCGCGCTGGCGGCGGCGCAGGCGGAGGCGGTGCTGCTCGCCGACGGGTTCTCCTGCCGTACCCAGGCCGCGGAGCTCGCAGGCCGCGAAGCGCGCCATCTGGCGCAGTTCCTTTGGGAGGGCTGAGGATGGTGCCTGCTCCCCGCTGCGGTGGGGAGCAGGCACCCGGCTCAGCTGCCGAAGGGGAGGGTGCCGGGTGGGATCTGGTACCCGGAGCTCCCCGCGGCGAAGCCGCCGATTCCGTCGAGCAGGAAATTGAGCAGGTTCGTGATCATCGCGCCTGACCCTTCGTGAATCGACTGCCGACAATTTGCCGGTCACGCGGATATCGGCGTGGTCACGGATGGTGTTACCGATGGTTGCGAATTCGGTGGCAGATCACGGGGCGATCACCGGCGGCGCGGGCCGGTCGCCCGGCCGAGCAGCCCGACCAGCCGCCGGATCTCCGGCTCGGTCAGCGCGGTGCCGGGGAAGAAGACCTGCCGGTCGACCACCCCCTCCAGCGCGATGACGCAGAGCTCGGCGGCCGCGGTGCTCGCCTCCAGCCCGGCGTCGGCCAGCCCCTGCCCGACCAGCGAGACGAAGGCGGCGCGGGCGTCGTCGAAGTGCCTGCGCAGCTCCTCGTCGGTGCGCGCCTCGGCGAGCAGGTGGTGCCTGGCGAGCACCCGGTACCTGGCCTCCGGAGCCGTCATCTCGCTGATGACGGCGACCGCGACGGTGAGGAGGGCCCGCGGGTGCGGCTCCCAGAAGTGCCGCGCCGCGATCTGCATGTCCTCGGCGAAGAGCTCGTCGGCCACCATCTGCAGCAGCCGCAGCCGACTGGGCGCGTGGTAGTTGACCGAGCCGGGCGGGAGCTCGGCCGCGGCGTCCACATTGCGGTGGGTGAGCTTGCGCGGCCCCTGCTCGCCGAGCACGCGCAGGGCGGCCTCGGCAATGCGCGCACGCCGTTCCGCGGAGTCCTGGCGTGGCCGTCGAGCGGAGACCATGACCCCGGAATTTACCCGTCGCCGTCGGTTTCCACCGAGGGTGAAAATCACCGGCCGAACCTTGCACCCGCGGTGTTCGGACCTGCTATCGGCGGGCCGCGCGGGTTCCTGCGGGCCCGGCCGCGCACAATGGTCCGGTGCGACGGCAGGCCGGGGTGGCGAGGGGCGGTAACCGCCGCGCGCCGCTACCCGCAGGCAGGTTCGGTGCCGCGGGCGCGCGGCGCCTGGACGGCGAGGGCGGGCCCGGTGCGCAGCGCCTCTACGAGGGGGCCACGCCGGACGCCACGACCCCGCGCCGCCCGGCGGCTGGAGCGGGCACGACCCGCACCGTCAGCACCGACCGCCCGTTCGACCTCGCCACCACCCTCGCCCCGCTCTCCCGCGGCGCGGGCGACCCCTGCCACCGCCGCACCGAGGACGGCGCGCACTGGCACGCCTCCCGGCTGCCGAGCGGCCCGGTCACCTACCGCCTCCGCCAGGCGGGCCGCACCGGCGTCCAGGCGACGGCCTGGGGGCCGGGCGCCGACGAGTTCCTGACCGGCCTGGAGCGCATGCTCTGCCTGGACGAGTGCGTCGACGCCTTCACCCCGGAGCACCCGAGGATCGCCGAGGCGCACCGCCGCCACCCCGGGCTGCGCATGCTCCGCACCGGCCTGGTCTTCGAGGCGCTGGTCCCGGCGATCCTGGAGCAGAAGGTGCACACCATCTCCGCCCGCCGCTCCTGGTGCGTCCTGGTCCGCCGCTACGGCGAGCCCGCCCCCGGCCCCGGCGAGCTGCTGCTCCCGCCCGCGCCGGACACCTGGCGGCACATCCCCTCCTGGAGCTACCACCAGGCCAATGTCGGCCCGCAGCGCGCGGCCACCATCGTCCGCGCCGCCAGGGCCGCCGCCGCCATCGACCGCACCGCCGCCCTCGACCCGGCCGCGGCGGCCGCGAAGCTCCGCTCCATCCCCGGCATCGGGGTCTGGACCGTCGCCGAGGTGGCCCAGCGCGCCTACGGCGACCCGGACGCGCTCTCGGTCGGCGACTACCACCTCGCCGCCGTCGTCGGCTGGACCCTGCTCGGCCGCCCGCTGGACGACGCGGGCATGGTCGAGTACCTGGAACCGCTACGCCCGCACCGCTACCGCGCGGTCCGGCTGCTCGAGGTCAGCGGCCAGGCGCACCGCCCGAAGTTCGCCCCGCGCACCCCGCTCACCGACCACTCCTGGCACTAGGAGGGCAGCGCGCGCGCCTCGAGCACGCAGCGCCCGGCCTCGACCAGGGTGCTCCGCGCCCGCCTGCGCACCCGGCACTCGTCGACGGTGCAGTCCAGGTGCAGCTGCATGGCGGTGTGCGCCTGCTCCGGCGTCAGCGGGCCGGGGTCGGCCGCGCAGGCGTAGAGAGCCGCGAGACGCAGATTGAACTCGGTCAACGACACGGTCACCTCCGGTTCGAGCGGACACGGCACACATCCAGCACACCAGTCGAATGCCGAGTGGGAGGCGGAGTTCGGCCGGCCGCGGCGTTATTCCGCGAATTCCCAGCACAGAATCCGCTCCGCAGGGGAAAATCATCCGTTGTGGACGAAGGTCCCACGGGCACTGCGGTGATGCGACAAGCACGGAACGGAGTGTGGGGTGGCGACGAGACCGGCGAGGGCGGGGCGCGCGGTGATGCCGGAGCGGCTCCCGGTGCGGGCGGTGGAACGGGTGGCGGCGCAGCACGATTCGTCGACGCTGCCGCGCAGGCAGCTCGGCAGGTACCTGCGCGAATGGCGGACGCGGGCGGGGCTGACCATCGCCGAGTCCGCGCGGCTCATGGAGTGGGGAGCGACCACGCTGCAGCGGCTGGAGAAGGGGCAGGCGGACCGGGTCCGCACCATCGACATCCGCGAGCTGTGCCGGGTCTACGGCATCCCGGACGAGATCGCCTACGGCCTGGAGGGGCTGGCGCGGCAGGTCGCGGACACGCACTGGTGGCACGCCTTCGGCGAACTGATCCCGGAGCACTTCGAGGTGTACCGCGGGGTGCAGGCGTCGGCCAGGCACCTCGCCACCTACCAGCCGGAGCTGGTGCCCGCGCTGTTCCGCACCGCGGAGTACCTGCGCGCGCTCGCGGGCGGCGCCGAGGAGCGGGTGCAGGGCGCGCTGCGCGGGCAGAGCCTGATCACGCGCAAGTCGCTGCCCGCGACGGTGGACGCGGTGCTGCACGAGTCGGTGCTGCGCCGGGTGGTCGGCGGGCCGCGGGTGATGGCCGCGCAGCTGCGGCACCTGGCCGACCTCAGCACCAGGGCCAATGTCCGGGTGCGGGTGCTCCCCTTCGCGGCGGGGGCGCCGGTGGGCGCGACGGTCGCGCCGTTCACCGTGCTCGATTTCGGCGCGGACCGCAGCGGCCGCGCGCTGGAGCCGCCGGTGGTGTACACCGAAGGGCTCACCGGCGGACTGTATCTGGAGTCCGAGCGGGACATCCGGCGGTACGATGCGGCGCACGAGTGCCTGCGGGACTCGGCGCTCGACATCCCATCGACCCGGCACCTGCTGCGGCGGGTAGCGAAGGAGTACGCGGCATGAGCATCGGCGAGGGCGCGCAGATCGATATCGCGGGCGCCCGGTGGCAGTCGGCCTCCGGCACCGCGCCGGAGAGCGAGGCCGTGGTCGAGGTGGCGTTCCTGGCCGAGGGGCACGTCGCGCTGCGCGACGGCCGCGACCCGGAGGGCTCGGTGCTGATCTTCACCCCCGGCGAGTGGGACGCCTTCACCGCGGGGGTGCTGGACGGGGAGTTCGACCCGCCCGCCTGACGGTCACGAAAGCCCGACCGGTCGGTCACGAACCGGGCGCGGTCCGGCAACAATGCCGGTTTGCTCGGACGACCGGTCGGGTACACCTCTTGTCATGGACCGTGGGTTGAAGAATTTCCCACCCCGGTACCGGACGCCGCATCCGCGCTACTGGGTGGAGTGGTTGATCGTGGGACTGCTGGTGGCGGTGTCGTCGGTGGGCGTGTTCGTGCTCACCGGATCGTTGCTCTCCGCGCTCTTCGTCGGTGTGCTGGTGTGGGCGGTGGCCGTCGGGGTGGTCGCGCTCCTGTAGCGCAGCGCGACCACCGCCGTCAGCGGCGGAAGAGCTTGTTCCCGAGCCAGACGATCGGGTCGTACCGCCGGTCGACCACGCGCTCCTTCATCGGGATGAGCGCGTTGTCGGTGATCGCGATGTGCTCCGGGCACACCTCGGAGCAGCACTTGGTGATGTTGCAGTACCCGAGGCCGTGCTCCTCCTGCGCCAGGTCGCGCCGGTCGGCGACGTCCAGCGGGTGCATCTCCAGCTCCGCGATCCGCATGAGGTAGCGCGGCCCGGCGAACGCCTCCTTGTTGTCCTCGTGGTCCCGCACCACGTGGCAGGTGTTCTGGCACAGGAAGCACTCGATGCACTTGCGGAACTCCTGCGAGCGCTCGACATCCACCTGCTTCATCCGGTAGTCACCCGGCTTCAGATCCGCGGGCGGCGTGAACGACGGGATCTGCCTGGCCTTCTCGTAGTTGAACGAGACATCGGTGACCAGGTCCTTCACCACCGGGAAGGTGCGCATCGGGGTCACCGTGATGACCTCGTCCTCGGTGAAGGTGGACATCCGGCACATGCAGAGCAGCTTGGGCCTGCCGTTCACCTCGGCCGAGCACGACCCGCACTTGCCCGCCTTGCAGTTCCAGCGCACCGCGAGGTCGGGGGCCTGGGTGGCCTGCAGCCGGTGGATGATGTCCAGCACCACCTCGCCCTCGTTCACCTGGACGGTGAAGTCCCGCAGCTCGCCGCCGTCGATGTCGCCGCGCCACACGCGGAACCTGGCGTCGTATCCCATGTCACGCCTCGCCTTCCGGGGCAGGGCGCGCGTTCTCCGGGTGTCCCGCCAATTCGATTCCCTTGTAGTACTTCTCCAGCTCGGAGACCTCGAAGAGCGCGAGCAGGTCCGCCCGCATGGGCTCCTGGTCCGCCGGGCGCACGGCCACGCCGGGCACCGTCGCCGCGCGGTCGTCGCCGTCCAGTTCGCAGACCAGCAGGGTGTTCCGCCAGCCGGGGTCCATCCCCGGGTAGTCGTCCCTGGTGTGCCCGCCGCGGCTCTCGGTGCGCAGCAGCGCGGCCTGCGCCACGCACTCGCTCACCACCAGCATGTTCCGCAGGTCGAGCGCGAGGTGCCAGCCCGGGTTGAACTGCCGGTGCCCCTCCACGGTGACCTCGGCGTACCGCTCGCGCAGCCGCTCCAGCCGCTCCACGGCCTGGTGCAGCTCCTTTTCCGTGCGAATGATGCCGACCAGGTCGTTCATCACCTGCTGCAGGTCGGTGTGCAGGGTGTACGGGTTCTCGCCCTGCCCGGTCGCGGGCGGGTCGAACGGCGCCACCGCCGCCCGGGCCGCGGCGGTGATGTCGGCATCGGTCACCGCGGGCCGCTGATCGCCGAGCGACCGCACGTACTCCGCGGCCCCGAGCCCCGCCCGGCGGCCGAAGACCAGCAGGTCGGAGAGCGAGTTCCCGCCGAGCCGGTTGGAGCCGTGCATGCCGCCGGAGCACTCCCCCGCCGCGAAGAGCCCGGGCACGGTGGCGGCGCCGGTGTCCGGCACCACCTCGATCCCGCCCATGACGTAGTGGCAGGTCGGCCCGACCTCCATCGGCTCGGCGGTGATGTCGACGTCGGCCAGCTCCTTGAACTGGTGGTGCATCGAGGGCAGCCTGCGCCGGATCTCCTCGGCGGGCAGCCGGGAGGCGATGTCCAGGTAGACGCCGCCGTGCTCGGTGCCGCGCCCCGCCTTGACCTCGGAGTTGATCGCCCTGGCGACCTCGTCGCGGGGCAGCAGGTCGGGGGTGCGGCGGGCGGAGTCGTTGTCCTTCAGCCACTGGTCGGCCTCGTCCTCGGACTCGGCGTACTGCCCCTTGAAGACCGAGGGGATGTAGTCGAACATGAACCGCTTGCCGTCGGTGTTCTTCAGCACCCCGCCGTCGCCGCGCACCCCCTCGGTCACCAGGATGCCCTTGACGCTCGGCGGCCACACCATGCCGGTCGGGTGGAACTGCAGGAACTCCATGTTGATCAGCGAGGCGCCCGCGCGCAGTGCGAGCGCGTGGCCGTCGCCGGTGTACTCCCACGAGTTCGAGGTGACCTTGTAGGACTTGCCGACCCCGCCGGTGGCGAGCACGACCGCGGGCGTCTCGAAGAGCACGAAGCGGCCGGACTCGCGCCAGTACCCGAAGGCGCCGGAGATCCGGTCGCCCTCCTTGAGCAGCTCGGTGATGGTGCACTCGGCGAAGACCTTGATCCGCGCCTCGTAGTCGCCGGTCTCGGCGAAATCCTCCTGCTGCAGCGCGACGATGCGCTGCTGCATGGTGCGGATCAGCTCCAGCCCGGTGCGGTCGCCGACGTGCGCCAGCCGCGGGTAGGTGTGGCCGCCGAAGTTGCGCTGGCTGATCCGGCCGTCCGGGGTGCGGTCGAACAGCGCGCCATAGCTTTCCAGCTCCCACACCCGGTCCGGCGCCTCCTGCGCGTGCAGCTCGGCCATCCGCCAGTTGTTCAGGAACTTGCCGCCGCGCATGGTGTCCTTGAAGTGCGTCTGCCAGTTGTCCTTGGCGTTCGCATTGCCCATGGCCGCGGCGCAGCCGCCCTCGGCCATGACCGTGTGTGCCTTGCCGAACAGGGATTTGCAGACCACCGCGACGCTGTAGCCGTTCTCCCGTGCTTCGATCACCGCGCGCAGCCCGGCGCCGCCCGCGCCGATGACCACCACGTCGTACTTGTGCCGTTCAACTTCTGGCATCGAGGAAAACTCCTGTATGAGGCGGTCAGTCGATGAACCGCAGGTCCGAAATCGTTCCGCTGGCCACCAACATGACGTAGAAGTCGGTGAGCACGAGCGTGCCGAGGGTGGTCCAGGCCAGGGCCATGTGCCTGGTGTTCAGCTTCGACACCTGGGTCCAGAACCAGTAGCGCACCGGGTGCGCCGAGAAGTTCTTGAGCCGCCCGCCCGCGATGTGCCTGCAGGAATGGCAGGACAGCGTGTAGGCCCAGAGCAGCACGACGTTCAGCAGCAGCACCAGGTTGCCGAGGCCGAAGCCGAAGCCGCCGCTCTTGCCGTGGAAGGCGACGATCGCGTCGTAGCTGTTGATCAGCGAGACCAGCAGCGCCACATAGAAGAAGTAGCGGTGCGCGTTCTGGATGATCAGCGGCAGCCTGGTCTCGCCGGTGTACTTGGCGTGCGGCTCGGCGACCGCGCAGGCGGGCGGCGAGAACCACACCGCCCGGTAGTAGGCCTTGCGGTAGTAGTAGCAGGTGAGCCGGAAGCCGAGCAGGAACGGGAGCACGGCGAAGCCGAGTGGGATCCACATCGGCAGGTCGCCGAGCGGCGTCCCGAAGTGGCTCGCCCCTTCGACGCACGACGTGCTCAGGCACGGTGAGTAGAACGGCGTCAGGTAGTGGTAGTCGGCAACGTAGTAGGCGGTGCGCACGAACGACCTGACCGTCGCGTATACGACGAACGCACCGAGGCCGAGCACGGTGATCAGCGGTGGTAGCCACCAGCGGTCGGTGCGGAGGGTGCGTGCGGAGATCCGTGCTCTGGTCGTCGTGAAGACGCCGGTGGGTGCGGCAGTCACGGTGGATGCCTCGCTGATCTGCTCTGCGGGCTCGTCGGGTTGGCCCGCGATCCGATGTGATGACGAGCACCCTACGACAGGGGCGCTATCGCTCGAGTCCGGTACCGCCATTCCCGGAGCATCGGCCCAGTAGTGATCTTCACCACAACCGTGATCGCGGCCTGATCGTCACACTCCGGTAACAGCCGCGTGGTGCCCTTTTCCTGACAAATCGCCCGTTGACGTGCGGTGACGCGTGGATTCGGCAGGAAGGGGCCACCACGATGAGAAGGGCCGCGATCGTGGCTCCGGTCCGCACCCCCGGCGGGGTCGCGGGCGGAGCGCTCTCCGGGATGCCGCCGGAATGGCTGGCGACCACGGTGCTCTCGGCGTGCATCGACCGCTCCGGGATCGACCCGCTGCGCATCGAGGACGTCGCCATGGCGTGCATCGATCCGCGCAGGCCGACGGTGCCGCATCTGAGCAGGCTGGCCGCGCGCGGCGCCGGGCTGCCCTTCGCGGTGCCCGGCTTCCTCACCGACCGGCGCGGCGGCAGCGGGCTACAGGCGGTGATCACCGCGGCCATGATGGTGCAGACCGGTGCGGCCGACGTGGTGGTGGCGGGCGGCGTCGAATGTTCGACGGACGGTGCCATCTCCCCGCGCGATCCGGGCCACCGCGCCGACCTGGTGAATGCCGAGGAGCTGGCCAGGCACTACGGGATCGGGCGGGCCGAGGCGGACGAGTTCGCGGTGGCGAGCCACCGCAGGGCGGCGCGGGCCTGGCGGCAGGGTGCCTTCGCTACCGAGGTGGTCCCGGTCGGCGTCACCGCCGACCCCTACGCCCGCACCGCGGCCGACTTCGACCCCGGCCACCGCATCGCCAGGGACGAGGGAGTCAGGGCCGACCTCACCACGCACACCCTCGCCAACCTCCGCCCCCTGCTCCCGCGGGGCGTGGTGACCAGCGCCAATATGAGCGCGCACCGGCACGGCGCCGCCGCCTGCCTGGTGGTGGCCGAGGACCGGCTGGACGAACTCGGCCTCACCCCGCTGGCCTACCTGGTCGGCTGGGCCGCGGCGGGCTGCGACTCCGACATCGCCTCGCTCGGCGCCGCCCCGGCCGTGGCGAAGCTGCTCGGCCGCAGCGGCCGCACCATGGACGACCTGGACCTGATCGAGGTCAACGAGGGGTTCGCGGTCGAGGTGCTCGCGCTGGCGCGGGAGTGGGACCTCGACCCGACCGACCGGCTGAACGTCAACGGCTCATCGATCGCGCTCGGCAACCCGGTCGGCGCCACCGGGCTCCGCATCATGACGACGATGCTGCACGAACTCGCGCGCGGCGGCGGCCGCTACGGCCTGGAGGCCATCGCGCTCGGCCACGACCACGGCATCGCCGCGCTCTTCGAGTCGGCGGAGTCGGCCCCGGCGTCGGCGCCGCCGTGCGGGGCCAGGTTCCACGGCGCGCGCCCGCCGCGGCGGGCGGGGCGGCACCGGGCCTAGGCCGTGTTGCGAAGTCGTCTGTCACTGCTCTCGGAGCCAGTGGTTGATGGCGGCAATGTGGATGCTGGCGAGGTAGCGGACGGCGAGTTTG
>NZ_JBHVAK010000061.1:26991-37598 GCF_042667085.1 Nocardia sp. NPDC057353 | reverse complement strand
CGAGCGTCGCGGATGGAAGGTGGACCGGGGCCGGGCCGGTGGTCGCCGGATGGTTCGGCGCGCACCGGCGCGGCACCCGTGCGGATTACGGGACGAGGGCGGGGGCGGGCTTGTTCGCCACGGTGCGGTAGATGGCGAAGCCGACGCCGACGGCGAGCAGCACGAAGAGCGGTGCGGCCCAGAGCATCCACCAGGGCCCGCCCTCCGGCGTGTACACCTCGGGCCGCGGCCAGGCCAGGTTCACGGTCATGGCGATGCCCCAGGCGACGGCGAGCAGGTTGACCGGAATCCCGAAGCGGCCGAGCCCGAACAGCCCGGGCTCGCTCTGCCAGCCGCGGAACCGGCGCACCAGCAGCGGCGTGGTCACCAGCAGGTAGGCCAGGTAGAGCGTGGCGATGCCGACGCTGGCCAGGGTGGCGAAGATGGCCGAGTTGCCCAGGTTCAGCACCAGCAGCCCGATGCCGACGGCGCCGATCACGATGGCTGGCAGCACCGGCGTGCCGTACCGCGGGTGCACCGCGGCCAGGGCGCGAGCGAAGGGCAGCCTGCCGTCCCGCGCCATGGAGAACAGCAGCCGGGACCCGGCGGTCTGCACGGCCAGCGTGCACACCATGATCGCCACCGCGACGCAGCCGAGCAGCACCGTGCCCGCCGGGCTGTCCAGCTTGGCGGTCAGCACGTAGGCCAGCCCGCCCTCGGCGAGCGCGCCGTCGTCCAGGCTCGGCGCCGCCATCAGCGCGCCGACCAGGATGAGCCCGCCGCCGAGCGCGGAGGCGGTGAGCGCGGTGAGGATGGTGCGCGGCGCCACCCGGCGCGGGTTCTTGGTCTCCTCGGAGAGCTCACCGGCCGAGTCGAAGCCGACCATCACGTACGCCGCCATCAGCCCGGAGATCAGGAAGGCCATCCAGTACGGCCCCTCGACCGCCTGCGAGGTGTCGAAGACGACGTCCGGCCCGCGCTCCGCGCTGGTGAAGAAGAGCCCGATGATGGCGAGCACGCCGACGATCTCGATGGTCACGCCGATCGAGTTGATCCGCGCCATCAGGTCGATGCCGATCACGTTGATCGCGGTCGTCACCACCAGCAGCGCGCTGCCGAGCAGCACCGCGTTCATGGCGCCGTCGCGCGAGGTCAGCGCGGTGTCGGTGCCGATGATCTGGAAGCCGCTCCAGATGCTCGGCAGCACCACCTGCAGCGCGATCGCCGCGGCCGCCGCGGTGACGATCTGCGCGATGATCATCAGCCAGCCCGCGAACCAGCCCACCGCCTCGCCCGCCAGCCGCCGCGACCACTGGTAGATACAGCCCGAGATCGGGTAGCGGGCGGCCAGCTCGGCGAAGTTCAGCGCCACCAGGAACTGGCCCGCGAAGACCAGCGGCCAGGTCCAGAAGAAGGCGGCGCCGCCGAACGAGTAGCCGAAGGCGAAGAACTGGAAGATCGTCGTGAGGATGGAGACGAACGAGAAGCCCGCCGCGAACGAGGCGTACCGGCCCAGCTTGCGGTGCAGCACCGGTTCGTAGCCGAACGTCGCGAGGTCGGCGCCGTCGCGGGTGTCGGACGGCGGATTCCCGGGGGCGGTTGGTTCCAGGGTGGTGGCCATGAGCGGTTCCTTCGGGACGGGCCGAAATATCTATCGGGTGACAGTTTTGACCCGCCGATCGCGTTCCCGGTGACCGCTGTGTATCGCTCCGGTCAAGCGCCGTAACGTCTGCGTTGCGTGGGTTTCTGTCGGATGACAGGAATCTCTCCGCGCAGGTCAGCCCGGTGCGAGGTGGGCCGGTACCGGCGCAGTGCCAGAATGGGCCCGTGACGAACCTCGGACCAGGGCGCCCGCGGCTCGAACAGCGGCGCAGGCACGGACAGACGCCGCGGGCCGAAATCCTGGACGCCGCGGGCGAGCTCTTCACCACCAAGGGCTACGCCAACACCTCGACCCGCGCGGTCGCCGACGCGGTCGGCATCCGGCAGGCCTCGCTCTACCACCACTTCGCCGCCAAGGACGACATCCTGGACGCGCTGCTCGCCGAGACCGTCGCCGGGCCACTGGAATTCGCCGAGCGGCTGGCCGGTACCCCGGCGCCCGCCGCCGTGCGGCTCTACGCGCTCGCGCTCTTCGACGTCAGGCAGCTGTGTGCCGCGCGCTGGAACCTCGGGGCGCTCTACCTGCTCCCCGAGCTGCGCACCGAGCGGTTCGCCGCCTTCCGGCTGCGCCGGGACGAGCTGCGGGGGCACTACGAGGAGCTGGCCCGGCTCGTCCTCGCCGACCTCGGGTCCCGCGGGGTGCCCGGTGCGGAGGTGCTGCCGTTCCGGTTGGTGGAGACGGTGATCAATATCCGGTCGGACGAAGGGGTGGCGCCGGAGTACGCCGAACGGACCATTCCGGAGGCGGTGCTGCGGGTGCTCGGGGCGGCGGGGGTGGAGCGTGCCGAGGCCGTCGCGCTGCTCGAAGCGCCCGCTGTGCCGCGGGGGTAGCGCCGCCCCCGGCTTCACTCACCGCTGCGGCAGCAGTCCGAGGGCGAGCTGCTCGGCGCAGGCGAGGGCGGCGGCGGTCGCTTCCGTGCTCGCGGGCAGCAGGGGGAGGCGGACGTGCGGGCTCGGGATGCGGCCATGGGCAGCGAGGACCGCCTTGATGACGGTCGGGTTGGGTTCGGCGAAGAGGGTGCGGGTGAACGGGACGAGGCGGCGGCCGAGCTGCCTGGCGTGTTCGACCGAGCCGTCCCGCCAGGCGGCGATGAGCTCGGCGTACGGGCGGGCGGCGATATTCGCGCAGGCCAGGATGGCGCCGCTCGCGCCGAGGGCGAGCAGCGGGGCTGTGAAGAGGTCGTCGCCCGCCAGCACCGAGACGTCGGCGGGGAGGTCGGCGAGGAAGGAGATGGTGGTCTCGTCGATGCCGCCCGCCGAGTGTTTGAAGCCGGCGACGTTCGGGATGCGGGCGATCCGGCCGAGCGTCTTCGCGCCGAGCGTGCGGCCGGTGCGGTACGGAATGTGGTAGACGATCAGCGGCACCGGGCTCGCAGCCGCGAGCGCCCGGAAATGTTCGATGACACCGTCTTCGGACGGCCTGGTGTAGTACGGGACCACCGTGAGCGCGGCACTGATGCGCCGATCGAGCACCGCGACCTGTTCGATCGAGGAGGCGGTGCTGTTCGTCCCCGCGCCCGCGATGAGCGGCGCGCCGGATCGGGCGCAGGCGTTCGCGCAGATCTCGATGACGGTGTCGCGCTCCTCCGCGGTGAGCGCGGCGGCCTCGGCGGTGGTACCGAGCGCGACCAGCCCCGCGGCGCCGTCGGCCAGCGCGGAGTGCGCGAGCTCCTCCAGTGCTGTGGTCGCGAGTTCACCGGTGGCGGTGAACGGGGTGATCAGCGGGACGTACAAGCCGGTCAACAGCATGCTCCGACCTTCGCCCGGATCGTCCTTCAGGTCCAGTTCCGATTTGCGACGCCGAGATTAAGCTGGACTTATGCTCGATGTCCGCAAGCTGCGGCTGCTCCGCGAACTGGCGTATCGCGGCACCATCGCCGCCGTCGCCGAGGCGCTGAACTACACGCCGTCGGCGGTGTCGCAGCAGCTCACCGCGTTGGAGCGGGAGACGGGGGCGGTGCTGCTGGAGCGCACCGGGCGCCGGGTCACGCTGACCCCGGCCGCCCGCGGACTGGTCGCGCACACCGAGGAACTGCTGGCGGTACTGCAGCACGCCGCCGCCGAATTGGCGACAGCCGCCGCCGAACTCACCGGCACCCTGCGGATCGGGGTCTTCCCCTCCGCCGTTCCCGCCATTCTCACGCCCGCCATCGTAGCGCTGAGCAGCGAATATCCCGGTCTCGACCTCATGGTCACCGAGCTGGACCCGGCCTCGGTGCCGGACGCGTTGCGCGGGGAGCGGCTCGATATCGCGCTGGTGCAGGAGTACGACTACGTGCCCGTCGCCACCGACCCCGGGCTCGAGACCGAGCCGCTGCTCCGGGAAACCGTGCATCTCGCAGCCCGTTCCACGGAGTCGCCTGTCGAGCAGCTCACAGCCTGGCGCGATTCCGCCTGGATCGCCGGGACACCGGGCACCCTCTGCCATGCCCTCACCCTGCGGGCGTGCGAGGCGGCTGGGTTCACCCCGCGCATCCGGCACCACGCCGACGACTTCGGCGCGGTACTCGCCCTGGTCGCCGCTGGGCAGGGCGTCGCCTTCGTCCCCGACCTCGGCACCGTCGGCGCCCCGGACACCGTCCAGCTCACCCCGCTGCCCATCCGGCGCCGAACCCACCTGGCCTATCGCCGCGGCACGGGCGGGCATCCCGCCGTCACCGCCGCCCGCAGCGCACTGCGGGCGGCGGCGCGCCGCCCCACCGAGGTCTGAATCGACAATCTCCGCACCCGGTGCAGCTACTCCTTGGCGGGCGCGCTCACCCAGGCCAGCCCCCACCCGTACGCCTCGTCCACCGCCATGTTCAGGAAGAACGGCGGGCGGGTCGGCGGGGGGATGAAGCGGCCCTCGCGGCGCAGCACCAGGTCGCCCGCGACGTTCTCCAGCATGGCCAGCGCGACCTTGCGCGAATTGTCGGTGCAGCCCGCGACGCTGAGTTCGATGGGGGCGCCGTGCACCGGGTACAGCGTGGCGGTGGCGGTGACGCCGCGGAAGTCGTCGGCGCCCTCGTACACCGAGGCGAAGACCAGGATGCGGCGGAAATCGCGGATGTGGTCGAGGTCGATGAGCAGGTTCTCGCCGTCCGGGCGGCCGGTGCGGTCGTCGGTGTCGAGTTTCAGGAACGGGGGGCCGGAGAGGCTGCCGAACTCGCCGAGCGCGTGCACGATCCCCTTGCTGCCGTCGTTCAGCTCCCACAGGCAGCAGAGGTCGAGGTCGAGGGGGCGGTCCGGGGCACCGCGCCCCGCGATGCCGCGGATCGCCTGGACCGACCAGCTCAGGTTGATCCTGAGCAGCCCGGAGGTGGCGCCGATGCTGGTCAGCGACAGGGTGGGGAGTTCCTCGGTCACCGCGACCGGCGGGGGTGCGTAGGGAGCGCCCGCGCGCGGGTTCACCATCGTCGGCTGCGGTGTTCCGCCCCACGGGTTCGGGTTGACCATGGTCGGCTGCGGCACCGGATTGGGCCGGGTCGGCGCATTCCGCCCCGGGGCTGAGGAGTTCTGCGGGGGGACCGGGCCCCCGGCGATCGGATACTGCTGCGCCGGTGTGGGGTACGGCGCCGAACTGCCCACCTCGGCCGCGGAGTCCGCCTCGTCCCCGTCCACCGAGACCCCGTGCGCTACGACCAGCCCCTCCAGCCCGGAGGTATATCCCTGCCCAACCGCCCGGAACTTCCACCCGCCCCCGCGCCGGTACAGCTCCCCGACGACCAGCGCGTTCTCCCCGTCACCCCGGCACTCGAAGGCCGCGACCTCGGTCCCGGTGGTGGACTCGAGCACCCGCGCGGTCAGCGCACCGAGCGCGTCGTCCCCGGCGACCGCGACCACCACCGCGTCGACCTCGTCCTCGATCCGGGAGAGATCCGCGACCAGCATGTGCCCGCGCTCGTAGTGCACCGCCCCCGACGGGTGCGCGGGCTGGTTGAAGAAGACGAAATCGGCATCGCTGCGCACCCGGCCCCCGGTCACCAGCAGCGCGGCGACATCCGGCGCCCCCGCCACCTCGACGCGCAGGACCGAGGTCGGCACCGCGACATTGGCGCCCTTCTTCATCGACACTTCAGCCTCCGCGTCTCGCCCCGCACCAGGTATACCGGTCAGCGGGCGGGCGGTGCCAGGCGCCAGTGCCGTTGTAATGCGGTTGCGATCTCCGGCAGCACGGTGATCGGGATCCGCTTCTCCCGCAGCAGCTGCCGCACCTGCAGCACCTGCTCGCGTTTGCGCATCTCGTAGGCGTTGCCGACCGGTCGCACCACCGGCGGAATGGCGAGCAGTACCAACTCGGCGTCGCCGGTGAGGTCCAGCGCCAGCGACCAGCGGGCCCGCTCGTCCAGGGAGAACCGCCCGCCGACCACCCGCTCCCAGTCCAGCGGCTGCGCCGACCAGGGGGTGCGCCGGTCGATAGCCCGCTCGTCGAGCACGACGACATCCCGCCGGAACAGCGCCACCAGCACGGCGATCCCGAGCACGCCGCCCAGCAGCAACCCGGTGAAGACCCGGTTCACCCCGAAGAGCGCGACCACCGCACCGGTGAGCACGACCGTGATCAGCAGCGCGGCCGCCGCGTACAGCGCGATCCTGGACCCGGGGACCACCCCGGCCCGCACCGGGGCCGGGCGGTCCGTCGTCACCGCGTCGTCCATCACGCGGAGGAGAGGCAGACCGCTGCCTCGGAGGTGTAGACCAGGAACTGGATGCTCTGCTGGAAGTACAGCCGCACCGATTCCGCGTCGTGGTCGAGGTAGCCGATCGAGAGGTCCTGGCCGATGCGCAGGTCGAAATCGCCGCCGCGGCAGGTGAGCACGACGGCGCCGTCGATGGCGGGCGCCCAGATGATCTCGCCCTCCGGCAGCAGCCGCTCGATGTGCGTGCGGACCGGGTGGCCGTGGTCCGAGGTCTCCGAGACCTCGGTGAAGAGGTCGGCGCTGAGCAGCACCGAGTACGGCCCGTCCACGCCCGCCAGCCGCAGCGCCGACAGCGCCTGCGCGACCGCCTCCGGCACCAGCCTGGTGTCGGTGGGCAGCGCGATCGGCCGGTTCGACGCGCTCGCCCTGATGCCCTTGATGCCCGCGGCCGGGTAGCCCTCGAAGACCGCGCGGTCCTCGGCGAAGGCGATCCGGCGCGCCGCGTCCTTCACCGCGTCCAGGTCGACATCCTGCGAGCCGCGCTCGACATTGTCGAGCTCCTCGCGGGAGAGCGTGAACGGCACCCGCAGCTCCACCAGCGGCGCCACCACCCGCTGCCGCGCCTCGACGCCCTGGTCCGGCGCGGCGATCGGGGTGGTGCGGCCGAGCCCGACCGCGGAGTAGTCGACCCCGAACGGCCCGGAGACATCGACCACGCGGCGCCCGGCGATGTGCCGCTTGAAGGTCCTGGTGGCCTCCTCCTCGATCTGCGCCCATGCCTCGGGCGTGATCGGCGCCAGCTCGCGGTGCAGGTTGTTCATCGGTTGGTGCTCCTTTTCAGCGTGCCGATTCCCAGCGAGCCGTCGGCCGGGCGGGCGGCTTCGGGTGCGGCGGGCTGCTCCGGCGGGTCGGGCAGGTCGTCGAAGAAGTCGTTCGGCGGCGTGAAGAACAGCGTGCCGGTGACCGCGACGGAGAAGTCCAGGATGCGGTCGTAGGCGGCGTCCTCGGTGCCGGTGAACATGCGCTCCAGCATCCGCTCGGTGACGCTCGGGGTGGCCGCGTAGCCGACGAAGTAGGTGCCGAACTCGCCGCCCTTGACGCTGCCGAAGGGCATGTTGGCGCGCAGGATCTGCCGCTCGGTGCCGTCGGAGTCGATGATCGTGTTCACCGCGACGTGCGAATTCGGCGGCTTGACCTCGTCGGCCAGCTCGAAGTCGTCCAGCTTGGTGCGGCCGATCACCTTTTCCTGCTCCGGCACCGGCAGCGCCCGCCACTTGTCCATCGGGTGCACGTATTTCTGCACGATGACGTAGCTGCCGCCGGTGAAATCCGGGTCCTCGGCGCCGATCAGCGCGGTGCGGCCCGCGTCCGACTGCGGGGTGGCGCCCTCGGGGTTCTCCGTGCCGTCCACGAAGCCGAGCAGGTCGCGCTGCTCGAAGTAGCGGAAGCCGACCGTCTCGTCCACGATCCGCACCGCGTCCCCGAGCCGGTCGCCGATCACCATGGCCAGCTCGAAGCAGGCGTCGTGCACCTCGGCCTTGATGTGGAAGAGCAGGTCGCCCGGGGTGGCCGGTGCGCTGTGCACCGCGCCCGTGAACTCGCGGAACTCGTGCAGCTCGGCCGGGCGCGGCCCGGCGAAGAGCCGGTCCCACGCCGCGGAGCCGATCGAGGCCACGCAGGTCAGCCCTGCCCCGGGCAGCCGGAAGCCGACCGAGCGGCGGAGCCCGGGCAGCTCCGCGAGCAGGTCGCGGACCACCGGCTCGCCCCCCTCGGCGATCGTGGCGACGAGGAAGATGGCGGCCGGTGTGAGCGGTTCGAGAATCGGCTGCGGCTCACCCATGCCCGTCAGCCTAGATCGTCGGCGCGCTCACGACTTCGCGACGGTCAGCAGGAAGGCCACGTCATCCACAGCCTTCACGCTGTGCCGCGCCCTGGGGATAACCAGCAGGTCCCCCGCCGACCCCTTCCACTCCGTCGTGCCGCTGATCAGGATGAGCGTCCCGCTGAGCACCTGCAGCGTCGCCTCCCCGGCATTGTCGTGCTCGGCCAGGCTCTGCCCCGCGGTCAGCGCGACCACGGTCTGCCGCAGTGCGTTGGCGTGCCCGCCGAACAGGGTCTGTGAACTCCGGCCGCTGGTCGCGGTCCCCGCGAGCTTCAGTTGCTGCCGGGCCACCGCGGTGAGCGATTTCTTGTCCATGACAACCTTTCGCGCCGACAGGTGCTGACGTCCTGGAGTATGCCCGACCCCCGGCGGCGATATGCCGGGTTCAGCCGTCCGCGCGGCGATAGCGGCGGATGCGGTAGCCGACGCCGGTGTCGGAGCGCTCCCACGGCACGTCGTCGGCGGACCATTCGGGGCCGAGCTCGGGGGCGAAGCTGTCGCCGTCGACGTCCAGGTCGACCTCGGTGACGGCGAGCTCGGTGGCGGCGCCGAGCGCGGCCCGGTAGATCTCGGCGCCGCCGATCACCCACACCGTCCCGGTGCCCGCCAGGGCCAGCGCGGCCGGGACCGAGCGGGCGGGCTCGGCGCCGTCGGCGCGCCACGCCTGCTGCCTGGTGACGACGATATTGCGGCGGCCGGGCAGTGGGCGGAAGCGGGCGGGCAGCGAGTCCCAGGTGCGGCGGCCCATGACGACCGGGTGGTCCGCGGTGGTCGCCTTGAAGTGCGCGACGTCCTCCGGCACCCGCCATGGGATGCCGTTGTCCCTGCCGATGACCCCGGCCGGGGTCTGCGCCCAGATCAGCCCGACGGTCCGCGCGGTCACACCGCCACCGGCGCCTTGATGGTCGGGTGGTGCCGGTAGCCGAGGATCTCGACATCGGCGTAGTCGTAGTCGAACAGCGACTCCGCCGCGCGCAGCCGCAGCTCCGGGAACGGGTAGGGGTCGCGGCCGAGCTGCTCGGTGACCTGCTCGACGTGGTTGTCGTAGATGTGGCAGTCGCCGCCGGTCCAGACGAACTCGCCGACCCCGAGCCCGGCCTGCTGCGCCACCATGTGCGTGAGCAGGGCGTACGAGGCGATATTGAACGGGACGCCGAGGAACAGGTCAGCGCTGCGCTGGTACAGCTGGCAGGAGAGCTTGCCGTCCGCGGCGTAGAACTGGAACAGCGCGTGGCACGGCGCGAGCGCCATCTTGTCCAGCTCGGCGACGTTCCAGGCGGAGACCACCATGCGCCGGGAGTCCGGGTCTGTGCGCAGGGTCTCCAGCACGCCGGCGATCTGGTCGATGTGGCTGCCGTCGGGGGTGGGCCACGACCGCCACTGCACGCCGTAGACCGGGCCGAGCTCGCCGTCCGGCGCTGCCCACTCGTCCCAGATCTTCACCCCGCGCTCCTGCAGCCAGCGCGCGTTGGAGTCGCCGCGGAGGAACCAGAGCAGTTCGTAGACCACCGACTTGAGGTGCACGCGCTTGGTGGTGACCAGCGGGAACCCGGCGTTCAGGTCGTAGCGCAGCTGGTGCCCGAACACGCTGCGGGTGCCGGTGCCGGTGCGATCGCCCTTGGCGGTTCCGGTGCTCAGGACCAGGCGGAGCAGGTCCTCGTACTGGGTGTCCGGCGCAGTCGTCACACGTCGACTCTAGAGTCTCGGCGCATGCGGACGCTCCACGTGATCGGAATCGGCGCGGGCCACCCGGACCAGGTGACCCTGCAGGCCGTCGCGGCCATCGGGCAGGTCGACACCTTCTTCGTCATCGGCAAGGGCGAGGACAAGCGGGAACTGCTCGCGCTGCGCGCCACCATCCTCGACCGGCACGCCAAGCCGGGGCACCGGGTGGTCGAGGTGCAGGACCCGCCGCGCGACCGCGACCCCGGCGACTACCGCGGCGCGGTCGAGGACTGGCACCGCCGCCGCGCCGCGCTGCTCGCCGCCGAGTTCGCGGCGGTCGACGGCGTGGGCGGCATCCTGGTGTGGGGTGACCCCTCGCTGTACGACAGCACGCTGCGGCTGGTCGAGACCATCCGCGCGGGCCAGGACTTCGAGTACACCGTGATCCCCGGCGTCACCAGCCCGCAGGCGCTGGCCGCCGCGCACCGCACCGTCCTGCACGGCATCGGCGAGCCGGTGCACATCACCACCGGCCGCAGGCTCCGCGCCGAAGGGCTCGGCAACGACCCGACGCTGGTCATGCTGGACGGCGACTGCGCGTGGAGCACGCTCCCGCCGGACGGCGTGCACATCTGGTGGGGCGCCTACCTCGGCATGCCGGACGAAGAGCTGATCGAGGGGCCGCTCATCGACGTCGGGCCGCGGATCGCGGCCCCCCGCGCCGAGCTGCGCCCCGCCCAGGGCGGGGTCATGGACGTCAACCAGCGCCCCCCCGCCCCCCCGGTGCCCCCCTTGGTCAA
>NZ_JBHVAK010000061.1:0-26981 GCF_042667085.1 Nocardia sp. NPDC057353 | reverse complement strand
TCACCAGTCAGGTGGGGGAAGTGGGGGGGGGGCCCCCCCACCCCCACCCCCCCGGGCCCGGCGCACCCCCCCCCCCCGGGAGGGGTTGGGCGCCCCCCCCCACCGGGACGGCCGCCCCCCGGGGGGGGGGGGCGGCGCGCCCCCCCCCCCCGCGCCGAGCTGCGCGCCGCCAAGGGCTGGATCATGGACGTCTACCTGCTCCGCCGCGCCGCCCAGGTGCCCCCGTTGGTCATCGCGCTGCCCACCGAGGACCGCCGCCGCGCCGTCGCCTTCTACCGCGGTGCCCTCGGCATCGAACCCTTCGGCGAGCTCGCCGACGACGGCGTCCCCGAACCGCTGCGGTACCGCCTCGACGCCCGCACCACCCTCATGCTCGTCCCCGCCGGCGGCTTCGGCTGGGTCCTCGGCGACCGGGCCCCCGCCACCCCCGGCACCAACGAATGCCTCCTCGGCCTGGCCTTCCCCACCGAAGCCGATGTCATCGCCGTCGTCGACCGCGCCCGCGCGGCAGGCGCCACCGTCATCTCCGACCCCGCCCCCCAGCCCTGGGGCTTCACCGCCACCTTCGCCGACCCCGACGGCCACGTCTGGCAGCTCACAGTGCCGAGTTGATCCCCGCACCTGTCGCCCCCCGCCGGTAACCTGACCCCCGTGCCCGAACTCCCGGAGATCGAGGCGCTGGCGCAGTTCCTGCGGGAGCACGCGACCGGCGCGGTCGTCGGCCGGATCGATGTGGCGGCGCTGAGCGCGGTGAAGACCTTCGAGCCGCCGATCACCGCGCTGTCCGGGCGCGATGTCACCGGGGCGGGGCGGTTCGGGAAGTTCCTGGGGCTGGAGTGCGGGGGGCTGTGGCTGCTGACGCACCTGTCCCGCGGCGGCTGGCTGCGCTGGATCGACGAGCCGTCCCCGACCCCGCCGAAGCCGGGGAAGGGGCCGCTGGCGCTGCGGGTGCACTTCTTCACCCCGGCGGGCGCGACCCCCGCCTTCGACCTCACCGAGGCGGGCACCAAGAAGCGGCTCGCGGTGTACGTGGTGGACGATCCTCGGCAGGTGCCCGGCATCGCCAGGCTGGGCCCGGACGCGCTCGCGCTCACCGAGGCGGAGTTCGGCGCGATCCTGCACGGCACCTCGCAGCGGATCAAGACCGCGATCGTGGACCAGACGCTGCTGGCGGGCATCGGCAACGCCTACTCGGACGAGATCCTGCACACCGCCAAGGTCTCGCCGTTCGCCAACACCAAGACGCTCTCGGAGGCGAAGACGGGCGAGCTGTACGCGGCGATGCGCGCGGTGCTCACCGACGCGGTGCAGCGCTCGGTCGGGCAGGATGCCGCCCGGCTGAAGGGCGAGAAGCGCTCCGGCATGCGGGTGCATGCCCGCACCGGCGAACCCTGCCCGGTCTGCGGCGACACCGTGCGCGAGGTGTCCTACGTGGACCGCTCGTTCCAGTACTGCCCCACCTGCCAGACCGGCGGCCGGACGCTGGCCGACCGCCGGATGTCCCGGCTGCTCAAGTGAGGCTCGGCACCCCGACGCCCTGCCAGGCCAGCCGCTTGGTCGGCTCCGGGTCGTGCTCGACCCTGGTCGGGTCGTCGATGATCAGGGTGCTGCGCCGCTCCTCGGTGTAGCGCGGCCAGGAGGGCAGCGGCCGCCCGGTGCGCGCGAACTCCACCCAGTTGTCCTGGAACTGCCTGGTGACGGCGCGCAGCCCGCGCCCGCCGCCCGCCGCGGTGATGGCCTGGCCGAGCGGGCCCTCGCCGCCGCCGAAGACCGGGATCAGGTCCGAGGCATGAGTGGCGCCGAGCCCGGCGAGGTGCAGCGCGCGCGGCGCGAAGTCGTAGCGGTAGGCGTAGGTGGGGGCGTGCCTGCTGTGCCCGGCCATCACCCGCAGCGACGGCCGCCAGAAGACGTAGTCGCCGCCTGCCCTGACCGCGACCCGCGGGTTGTCCGCGAAGCCGGGGTAGGCGGCGGCGATCCGCTCCTGGTCGGCGCCGACCGACTCCAGCGCGGAGCGCAGCCGGTCCGGGGTGGTCGGCAGCTCGTCGGCGAACTTGGCGAAGAGCGTGCCCTCGTCCCGGTTGGTGCCGACGATCAGCGGCACCCGGTGCGCGCTGCCCTCCTCGATGGCCTGCACCGGCGGCAGCGGCAGGTACTCGCCGTCGACGACGGGGGCGGTGGGGAAGAGGCCGCGCCGCTCGTGCACCACCCGGCGCGCGACCCGGTTGAAGGCCTTGCGCAGGTCGTGCGCGTCGACGGTGCCGAGCGCCCGGTTCGCCGCCTCCGGGGCGATGCCGAGCTCGTCCAGGCAGCGGCGGGCGAAGGTGCGCGCGTCGTCGGCGGTCATCGCCCAGTCGGCGGGCGGGCTCTGCGCGATGGCGCGGTGGAACAGCCCACCCGCCTCCGGGGTGCTGAGCAGCGCGAGCACCGCGTGCGCGCCCGCGGATTCGCCGAAAATCGTGACATTGCCCGGGTCACCGCCGAAGGCGGCGATATTGTCGCGCACCCAGCGCAGCGCGGCGACCTGGTCGCGCAGCCCGAGGTTGCTCTCGTAGGCGCGGCTCTCGCTGCTGTACTCGCTGAAGTCCACGTAGCCGAAGACGCCGAGCCGGTAGTTCAGCGAGACCACGATGGCGTCGCCGCGCTGAGCCAGCCTGGCCCCGGAGTACAGCCCGAGCGCCGAGGTGCCGAAGAGGTACCCGCCGCCGTGGATGAAGACCAGCACCGGCCGCGGCGACGCCGAGCTCCGCGCCGGGGCCGTGACATTGAGTGTCAGTGAATCCTCGCTGGTCGGCTGGTATCCGCGCGGCCCGATCCGCGCACCCTGGCGGTGCTGCATGGCCGCGTTGCCGAACTCGGTCGCGTCCCGGACGCCGGACCACGGCTGCACCGGCTGCGGGGCGCGGAAGCGCTGGTCGCCGGTGGGCGGGGCCGCGTACGGAATGGATCGCCAGCGCAGTACGCGACGACCGCGACGACCGCGGACGATGCCGTCGGCGATCGTGATGTCTGTCGTTGCCACCATGCCCCGATGGTATCCAGCGCGAGCGCTTGCCGACAGGGGTAACCGGAACCGGCGGTACCGGCACCCCCGTCGGCACCGAGTGCCACGGTTACCGCCGCGCCTCCAGCAACCGCAGCCAGAACTCGCTGACCGCAGGGAACGCCGGAACCGCGTGCCACAGCGTGGCCAGCGGCACCCGGCCGACCACCGCGATGGTGGCGGCGTGCAGCTGCTCGCCGACGTCGGGGCCGACGAAGGTGGCGCCGACCAGGGTGTCGGTGGTGTCGTCGATCACCAGCTTGGCGTGCCCGGCGTAGTCGTCCCTGGCCAGCGCGGACCCCGCCACCGCGATGTCCAGCTCGACCGCGGAGACGGTGAGCCCGCGCTCCCTGGCCGCGGCCTCGGTGAGCCCGACCGCGGCCACCTCCGGCGCGGTGTAGACCACCTGCGGCGCCAGGTCGTGGTCGGCGAGCGCGGTGTAGCGGGCATCGTCCAGCGGGCGGCCCTCGGCGCGCGCGGCGATCACGTCGCCCGCGACCCTGGCCTGGTACTTGCCCATGTGCGTGAGCGCGACCCGGTGGTTGACGTCGCCGACCGCGTACAGCCAGTCGCCGGGCACCTGGTCGACGGCGAGGTGGTCGTCCACGGCGAGGTACCCCGGCTCCAGCCCGACCGTCTCCAGCCCGAGGTCGCCGGTGTGCGGGGTGCGGCCCGCGGCCACCAGGATCTCGTCGGCCTCGACGGCCCCGCCGCCGCGCAGCTCGACGGTGACCCGGCCGCCGTGGATCCGGCCCTCGCCGGTGTCGGCGGCATCCGGGCGCCGCACCTGCTCCGGCTGCGCGCCGAAGCGGATCTCGACCCGCCCGGTCGCGGTGAGCGCTGCCGCGACCCGCTCGCCCGCGAATGGCTCGTTACCGGCGAGCAGCGCCTGCCCGCGCACCAGCAGGGTGACCCGCGCGCCGAGCGCGGCCAGCCAGGTGGCGGCCTCGCAGGCGACGACGCCGCCGCCGATGATCGCGATGTGGCCGGGGACCTCGGTGACCGCGGTGGCGTCGCGCGAGGTCCACGGCAGCGCCGCGCGCAGCCCGGGCACGTCGGGGACGGCGGCAGTGGTGCCGGTTGCGATCACGACGGCGTGCCTGGCCCGCAGCGTTCGGCCGCCCACCTCGACGGCGCGCTCACCCGCGAGCCGGCCGTGCCCGCGAACCACCATGATCCGGTTGTCCTCGGCCCAGTCGACCTGGGAGCAGTCGTCGTGGCCGGTGTCGTCGCGGTGCGTGAAGGAGTCGCGGCGGGCCAGCACCGCGGCCACGTCGAGGCCGTCGGCGGTGACGCCGGGCATGGCCCGCGCGGCGGCCAGCACGTGCCCGGGGCGGAGCAGCGCCTTGCTCGGGATGCAGGCCCAGTAGGAGCACTCGCCGCCGACCAGCTCGCGCTCGACCAGCGCGGCGGTGCGGTCGCTGCCCGCGATGGCGTAGGCGGCGGCGTTCTCGCCCGCCGGTCCGGCGCCGATGACGATGACGTCGAATTCCTCGGTCACGGCTACTGGAGGTAGTTCTCGACCTGGCCGGGCGGGTTCACCCCGGCCTCGTCGGGCGATTCGCCCGCGTCCAGCCGGGCCCGGCGCTGGCGCAGCAGGTCCCAGCACTGGTCGAGGGTGACCTCGAGCTCGGCGAGCTTGCGGCGCTCGGTCTCCGGGTCGATCTCCCGGTTCACGGCCTGCGCGCGGAGCTCGTGCTCGCGGTCGACCAGTTCACGGATACGGGCCAGGAGGTCCTGTTCGCTCATATCGCCCATGCTACGACCGCCGCAGGCACTCGCCCGCTATCCGAGCGGCGGCGGCGAGCTCCGGTTCGCTCGCCGCCGAGTAGCCGAGCGCGACCCCGAAGTGCCGCCGCGCGCCGAGGTGGTGCCTGGCCAGGCCGTCGAAGAGCACGCCGCGGGCGCGGGCCGCGGCCACCGCGGCGGCCTCGGCGGCGGCGTCCGGCAGCGGGACGACGAGGTGCGAGCCCGCCGCGTCGCCGAGCACATCGAGCCCGGTGAGGTGGGCCAGCAGCAGCGCTCGGCGGGCGGGCATCACCCGGCGCAGCCTGCGCAGGTGGCCCGCGAGGTCGCCGTGCGCGGCGAGCGCGGCCAGCACGAGCTGCCCGGCGGGGGAGGGCGCGGTGCCGGTGCGGTCGCGGTGCGCGAGCACCGCCGCCGCCACCTCGGGCGCGGCGACCAGCCAGCCCGCGCCGAGCGTGGGGGAGAGGATCTTGCTGGTGGTGCCGAGGTGCACCACCACATCCGGGGCGAGCGCGGCGAGCAGCGGCAGCGGGGCGGTGTCGTAGCGGAGCTCGCCGTCATAGTCGTCCTCGAGGACCAGGAACCGGCGCTCGCGGGCCAGGTCGATCAACCGCGCCCTGCGCTCGGCGCTCATCCGGCTACCCAGCGGGAACTGGTGCGCGGGGGTGCAGTAGACCGCGGCGACGCCGTCCGGGATCAGCTCGACGCGCAGCCCGCCGCCGTCCACCGGCACCGGGAGCACCCGCAGCCCGGCCGCCAGGAACCCGCCGACCGCGCGCTGGTACCCGGGGTCCTCGACGGCCACCGCCGAGCCGGGCGGCAGCACCGCCGCGGCGATCTCGGCGACCGCCGCACCGGTCCCGGTGGTGGCGAGCACGGCGACCTCGGGGCCCGCGGCCAGCCCGCGGTGGCGCAGCAGGTGCTCGGCGACGGCGGCGCGGTAGGCGGGCTCGCCCGCCCGGTCGCGCCGGGTGGCGGGCGGCCGGTCGGCGGCGGCGCGCCAGGCCCGGCGCCAGGCCGCCCGGTCGATGACCGCGGTGCAGGGCGCGCCGGGCGCGAGGTCGATGAGCTCGCCGGGCTCGGCCTCGGAAGGCAGCGGTGCCTGCGCCGCGGGCGCCGCGGCCGGCGCGGCCAGCAGGTAGGTGCCCGACCCCTGCCGCCCGCCGAGCCAGCCCTCGGCGTGCAACCGGTCGTACGCCGCGGCGACCACCGTGCGGCTCACCCCGAGCCGGGCCGCGAGCGCGCGGGACGAGGGCAGCCGGTCGCCCCGGCGCAGCACCCCGGAACCGGCCGCCCCGCGCAGGCCGTCGGCCACCTGCACCGCGAGCGGGACCGCGCTCGCCCGGTCGAGGGTGAGCGGCAGGTCGTCGGCGGGCGTGGTCATGCGGTGCGCTCCTGCTTCGATCGTCCGGGGCCGCAGCGCGGCCGGAGCCCGCGCGGACCCACCGAAGTGGTCTTCCGAACTGCTCGGGAATTGGCCCTTCGATAATGCCACTCGTACCCGCACGCTGGATCCATGACCGAACGTGCCCCGCTCGCCCCGACCCCGCGCACCCGGCTCACCCGCAGCCGGGAGCGCGGCCGCACCGACCGCGCCGAACTCGACGCCCTGCTCGACGCGGGCGCGCTCTGCCACCTCGGCACCGTCCTCGGCGGCGCCCCACTGGTGGTGCCGACCGTCTACGGCCGCGCAGGCGACATCCTCTACCTGCACGGCTCCACCGGCGCCGGGAACATGCGCGCCGCGCTCACCGGCGACGTCTGCGTGAGCGTCACCCAGGTGGACGGCATCGTCTACGCCCGCTCGGCCATGCACTTCTCGATGAACTTCCGCTCCGCGGTGATCCACGGCAGACCGGAGCGGCTCACCGACACCGCGGAGCGGCTGCACGCGCTGCGGGTGATCGTGGAGCACACCGCGCCCGGCTCGTGGGAGCGGGTGCGCCCGCCCAACTCGAAGGAGCTGGCCGCCACCCTGGTCCTCGCGCTCGACCTCACCGAGGCCTCGGTCAAGGTGCGCACCGGCGACCCGGTCGACGACGCCGCCGACATCGCGGCAGGCGGGGTCTGGGCCGGGGTGCTGCCCGTGCGCCAAGTCTTCGACCCGCCGGTCTCCTCGGCCGACCTGGAACCCGGGGTCGCGGTGCCGGATTCGGTGCTCGGCCGGGTCGCCGTCACCACGGTGTGAGCGGCAGCCCGAACCGTTCGGCGGCGCGCAGCAGCGCCGCGCGGAGGTCGGCGCGGCTGCGCTCGGGCTCCAGACACACCAGCGCCAGGGTGTACTCGCCGTGCAGGTGGCAGAGGTAGCCGGAGAGCCGGGTGCGCGGCAGCCGGTCCGGGCGCAGCCCGGGGTGGATGGCGCGGGCGGCCATGCCGGTGCAGCGGCTCGGGCCGAGCGCGCCGATGGAGCCGGGGAGCGGGCCGATGTTCGAGCACAGGATGTCGCGCTCGCCCGCACCCGCGGCGAGGGCGTGCGCCCAGCGGTCCGGGATGACCTGGAGGATCTCCTCGGGAATGCCCGCCGGGCTGGTCATTCGGTACTCGTAGGCGGCGCGGGCCTTCTCGCGCAGGTCCTTCGGCGTGTCGGTGCGGGTGATGCGGAGGGCGGTCACGGCGAGGTCGTTGTCCACCCGGGGCTCGGCGCGGGTGTCGACCGGGAGGCTCGCGGTGAGTTCGTCGGGCCGGTAGCCGAGTTCCCAGAGGGTGTGCGCGATCAGCGCGACGAACAGGCTGTTGGGGGTGGCGCCCGCGTTCGTGGCGATGGAATCCCAGGTGTGGACCGGGGATTGGGCGACCAGGGTGACGGTGCCGGTGCGCCCCCGCGAGGTGCGGAGCCGTGGTGCGCGACGGTCCGCCGGGAGCGCGTTCTCGGCGGGGTGCGGGCGGCTCGCGCCGAGTTCGTCCGCGGTCGGAAGCGCCGCCCGGCCCCCGGCTCGCGGAGATTCGGTGCCGGGCTGCGTCGCCGCGGAGCGCGGTCGCGCGTGGGCAGCGGGCGGAACGGCCCCGCTCGCCCGGAGCGCGGAGCCCCTCGCCTCGACGACCCGCCGTGCGCCCCGGGGAACCTCGGTGCGCACGGTGTTCCACCACGCCCGGCCGGTTCCCCTGAGCACCACACCCCACTGCCGCCGAGCGTCCGCCCAGTCGCCCCGCGGGTCGAGCGGAAGCACCTCCACCTCGCCCGCGACCCCGCGCAGCGCGCGATCCGCCGCCAGCACCAGCGCCCGCCCGTCGGCGAGCGCGTGCGAGCAGGTCAGCGACACCACCGCGCCGCCGTCGGCGAGCGGCGCGTACGCCAGCCGCCAGCCGGGGCCGAGCGACGGGTCCAGCTCACCGCCCCGCGCATCCGCCCAATCCAGCAGCCCGGCAACCGGAAGCACCCCGTAGAGCACCAGCGGCAGCCCCCGCACATTGCGCACCCACCCCCGCCGCGCCCCCGGCACCCGCCCCGCCCGGACCCGCCGTCCGAGCTCCCCGGTCCGCAACCCCTCGCGCAGCGCCCACAGCACCCCGACCGGCACCCGCTCGGCGGTCCGCCAGACCCCCTGCAGCGCGATCGGCGTCCCCAGCCCGCGATGGGTCCGCAGAAAGATCTCGTCGACGACGCTCAGCCGTGCGGTCACGACGAGGCGGCCTCCCCGTGCCTGCCCGCCCCGGAGGCGAACCGCTGCGCGCCCGCCAGCGCGCCGCCCGCCAGCGCCCGCAGCCCGTGGTGGTATTCGGCGCGCAGCGCGGCGGGTTCGTCCAGCCCCTCCTGCTCCAGCACCGACATGCGGTCCGAGCGCAGGCAGGCCTGCGGCAACCCGGCCAGCTCCCCGGCGAGCTCCTCCGCGGCGGCCCGCGCCTGCCCGGCGGGCACCACCCGGTTCGCCAGCCCGATGGCGAGCGCCTCGGCGGCGTCCACCGCCCGCCCGGTCAGGATCAGCTCCATGGCCCGCCCCTGCCCGACGATCCGCGGCAGCCGCACCGTGCCGCCGTCGATCAGCGGCACCCCCCAGCGCCTGCAGAAGACCCCGAAGGTGCTGTCCTCCTCGGCGATTCGCAGGTCGCACCAGAGCGCCAGCTCCAGCCCGCCCGCCACCGCGTACCCCGACACGGCGGCGATCACCGGCTTGCTCAGCACCATCCGGGTCGGCCCCATCGGGCCGTCGCCGTCCTCGGTGACGACGTTCGAGCGCTCGGTGCCGAGCCCCTTCAGGTCGGCGCCCGCGCAGAAGGTCCCGCCCGCTCCCCAGAGCACCGCGACGGCCGCCTCTGGGTCCGCGTCGAACGCGCGGAAGGCGCCGCTCAGCGCGGCGGCGGTGGGGCCGTCCACCGCATTGCGCGCCTCGGGGCGATCCAGGATCACCGTGGTCACGGGGCCGGAGCGTTCTACCCGCACAGCGTTCACGGCTCGTACCCTACCCCTTGCGCGAAGAAGTGAACGGATGATTCACTTCTTGCGTGGCGTACCGCAGGACACCGGCCGTGCAGGCCAGGCTCGATGCCAAGGCCGGGCTGATCACCCAGGCCGCGGGGCGGGTGCTGGCCAGGGACGGCTTCGCCGGGCTCTCGATGGCCGCGGTGGCCGCCGAGGCCGAGATCGCCACCGGCACCGTCTACAAGCACTACGCGGGCAAGGCCGAGCTGGTGCGCGCCGTCTTCGTCGAGGTGGTGACGCACGAGGTGGCGGCGGTCCGGGCGGCCGCCGATGCCGACCTCGCGGCGGAGGAGCGCGTCTCGGCCGCCGTCCGCACCTTCGCGGGCCGCGCCCTGCGCAACCCCAAGCTGGCCTACGTGCTGCTCGCCGAGCCGGTGGACGCCGCCGTCGACGCCGAGCGGCTGCACTTCCGGCGCGCCTTCGCCGAGACCTTCGAGGGCGCGGTCGCGGCGGGCATCGCCCGCGGCGAACTGCCGCCGCAGCGGCCAGCGGTGACGGCGGCCGCGCTCGTCGGCGCGATCGGCGAGGTGCTGGTCGGCCCGCTCGCCGCCGAACCCGCCGACGCTGCCGTCATCGACGACCTGGTGGCCTTCGCGCTCCGCGCGCTCGGCCTCCGCTGAGAGGAGCGACCATGCACACCCACGACGTCTTCAACCAGGTGCCCGACGTCCTCCCGTTCGACTTCTCCCGCAACCCCGCCCTGCTGGAGGGGTTGCACCGGGAGGGCGGCGGCTGGGCCGAGCCCGAGCTCCGCGCGCTCGGGCTGCGCGCGGGCGGCGCCGAGGCCCAGGAGTGGGGGCGGCTCGCCAACGAGTACCCGCCGGTGCTGCGCACCCACGACCGCTACGGCAACCGGATCGACGAGGTCGAGTTCCACCCGGCCTGGCACCGGCTCATGGCGGTCGCGGTCGAGCACGGGCTGCACGGCTCGCCGTGGCTGGACGACCGGCCGGGCGCGCACGTCGCCAGGGCCGCCAAGTTCTACACCTGGGGCAGCGCCGACGCCGGGCACATGTGCCCGATCTCCATGACCTACGCCGTGATCCCCGCGCTCCGGCACAACCCCGAGCTCGCCGCCCGCTACGAGCCGCTGCTCGGCTCCCGGGAGTACGACTTCGGGCTGCGCGAGCCGTCAGGCAAGGCCGGGCTGATCGCGGGGATGTCCATGACCGAGAAGCAGGGCGGCTCGGACGTGCGCGCCAACACCACCACCGCCACCCCGCAGCCGGACGGCGCATACCGGATCGTCGGGCACAAGTGGTTCACCTCGGCGCCCATGTCGGACATGTTCCTCACCCTGGCCCAGGCGCCGGGCGGGCTCTCCTGCTTCCTGCTGCCCAGGGTGCTCCCGGACGGCACCCGCAACCCGATCCGGATCCAGCGACTCAAGGACAAGCTCGGCAACAAGTCCAACGCCTCCTCGGAGATCGAGTACGAGAACGCCACCGGCTGGCTGGTCGGCGCCGAGGGCGCGGGCGTCAAGACCATCATCGAGATGGTCAACATGACCAGGCTGGACTGCGTGATCGGCTCGGCCACCGGCATGCGGGTCGGCGTCGTGCACGCCGTGCACCACGCCAGGCACCGGCAGACCTTCGGCAAGCCGCTGATCGACCACCCCGCCATGCGGAACGTCCTCGCCGACCTGGTGATCGAGTCCGATGCCGCCACCACCGTCATGATGCGGCTGGCGGGCGCCACCGACCGGGCGGGCGCCGACCCCGCCGAGGCCGCGCTGCGCCGGATCGCGCTCGCCATCACCAAGTACTGGGTCTGCAAGCGCGCCCCCGCGCACGCCGCCGAGGCGCTGGAGTGCCTTGGCGGCAACGGGTACGCGGAGGAGTCCGGGATGCCGCGGCTCTACCGCGAGGCGCCGCTCATGTCGATCTGGGAGGGGTCCGGCAATGTGGCCGCGCTCGACGCGCTGCGCGCCATGGCGCGGCAGCCGGAGTCGGTCGAGGCGTACTTCGCCGAGGTCTCGCTCGCCCGCGGCGCCGACCCGCGGCTGGACGACGCCATCGACCGCGTCGGCAAGGAACTCACCGACCTCGCCGACATCGAGTACCGCGCCCGCCGCGTCATCGAGCTCATGGCCCTGGTCCTGCAGGGCGCCCAGCTGGTCAGGCACGGCCACTCCGCCGTCGCCGACGCCTTCTGCGCCACCCGGCTCAGCGGTGACTGGGGTATCGCCTTCGGCACCCTCCCGGTCGGGGTGGACACGCAATCCATTGTCGAGCGGGCATTCGTGAGTTGACGCGGGGGTTCATCGCCCCGGGATCTGTCCCGGGGCGATGAACCGAATCAGCGCACGATGTCGCAGTGCTTCAGCTTGTGGCCCCGCGGCACTTTGGTATTGGCATCGGCCTGAGCCTCCGCCTTATTCTTGCCCGTGCCGTAGATCACCTCACCCGTCGCTTCGTTCTGCAAATTCATCAGATAGCACTTCACGGTGACGTTCTTCTTCGGCTTTGCGAAGTCGAATTCGACATCGAGCACTGCTCCTACTCCTGTGCTCGCCGGCGTTGCGAATGCCGGAGCGGTAGGCAGAGTCAGTATCCCGGCCCCGGAAGACGGGCCGCGAGGCAACCCGGTTCATCGGGGCCCCGTGTGGTGGAGTCGACAGTTGTCGGTAGTTCAGCTCCCCGTGTATATATCGTTCCATGACCATGTTTCGGGGAAGCCTGTACATCTACGGGTCGATGGACGATGCGGTCCGGCTGTCCGCGATCTACGCCAAACGCATGGCCCTCGAAATTGGCGACGAGCCCATGTACTTCTCCATTCGCGAGGATTGGTTCGATTCTTTCAGGCTGGTCGCGCAATGGCTGCAATACAACGAGGAACTCAGCACGAGCGACCTACCCGCACATCGGAAGGTGCTGGAAATATGCTGCGTTTCCCGCGTGCGCGACGGAGTGGACCCGGACAGGTTCATCGAGAACACGATAGATGCAGCGTTGGCGGAGTTTCATCGAGACGGTGGCCTCCCGCAGTCGGGTGACCCGTCTTCGATTCCATGGGCGAGTTCCTCCGCAGAGCTCGACGATGATGAACTCGAGGAATTTCTGCAACGTTTTCCGGGCGCGGCGCGAGCGAAGCGCTGAGTATCTCCGACCCGGTGCTGGCGGAACTCGCCGGGCGGGTGCAAACCCGTGCCGGAACGGCACACCCCCGCTTCCTGCTCGGCATCACCGGCCCGCCAGGCACCGGCAAGTCGACGCTGGCCGCGGCGCTCCGCGCGGCCCTCGCGCCGGATGCGGAGATCGCGCCGATGGACGGGTACCACCTGCCCAACGCGATCCTGGACCAGCGCGGGGCGCGGGAGCGGAAGGGCGAGCCCGACACCTTCGACGTCACCGGTTTCGTGGCGAATCTGCGCGCCCTGCGCAGCGCGAAGACCGTCCCCTGGCCCACTTTCGACCGCCGCACCGACGAGCCGACCCCGGCAGGCGTCACCTTCACCACCCAGCGCATCGCGCTGGTGGAGGGAAACTACCTCCTGACCTGGCCGGAGGTCCGCCCGCTCCTCGACGAGGTCTGGTACCTCGACGCCCCCCGCGACCTCCTCGCCGAACGGCTCATCGCGCGGCACCGGCGGGGCGGGCGAACGGCGGAGGCGGCGCGCAGGAAGGTGCACGACAGCGATCTGCGCAATGCGGAGCTGATCGCGAGCACCCGCGACCGCGCCGATCTCGTGCTCCGTGCACCCGGCGTGGATCCCGCCGCCGACCCCGGGTCCGTCTGATGATGAGTCGATGCGCTCGCCCGACTCGCACGGCCTCCGCCTGCTCCGCAACGGCATCGCGGTCCTCTGCGCCCTGCTCATCTACTACGGCATCCCGCTGAACCTGAACTTCGGCGACCGCGTCCTCGGCGCCGTCGCGTTCCTGATCGGCTTCGCGGGCCTGGCTCAGCTCATCGACCGGCACGTCCGCAGGCTGACCGCGGCGCCGCTGCGAGCGGGCAGGCAGGTGGACGGGATCCTGCTGCTGCTCACCGTGACGATCATCTTCTTCGCGCTCACCTACTACCTGCTGGCGCGGAACGACCCCGCGCAGTTCGACGGGTTGGAGACGCGCACCGACGCGCTGTACTACACCATCGTCACGCTGGGCACCGTCGGCTACGGCGACGTGCGCGCCACCGGGCAGGCGGCGCGCATCGTCACCATGCTGCAGATCGTGTTCGACCTGGTGGTGGTCGGCGTGCTGCTCGCCGTCGCCACCGGGACGATCACCCGCGGGCTGCGCGGTACCAGCGAATGAGCGCGTCGGTGGAGGAGTCGTCCTGCGGCTCCGGCTCCTCGGCGGCGGTGAGCAGCGGCTCCAGCGCGAGCGCCTGCTGCTTGCCGAGCTCGACGCCCCACTGGTCGAAGCTGTCGATCCCCCAGATCACGCCCTCCACGAAGACGATGTGCTCGTACAGCGCGATCAGCTGACCGACTACCGCCGGGGTGAGCTTCGGCGCCAGGATCGTGGTGGTGGGCCGGTTGCCCGGCATGACCTTGTGCGGGACCAGCGCGGGGTCGGTGCCCTCGGCGGCGATCTCCGCGGCGGTCTTGCCGAAGGCCAGCACCTTCGTCTGCGCGAAGAGGTTGCTCATCAGCAGGTCGTGCATGCTGCCGGTGCCGTCCCTGGTCGGCAGGTCGTCGGTGGGCGTGGCGAAGCCGATGAAGTCGGCGGGCACCAGCCGGGTGCCCTGGTGCAGCAGCTGGTAGAAGGCGTGCTGGCCGTTGGTGCCCGGCTCGCCCCAGAAGATCTCGCCGGTGGAGGTGCGCACGGGGGTGCCGTCGGCGCGCACCGACTTGCCGTTCGACTCCATGGTGAGCTGCTGCAGGTAGGCCGGGAAGCGGTCGAGGTCGTTCGAGTACGGCAGCACCGCACGGGATTCCGCGCCGAAGAAGTTCGAGTACCAGACGCCGAGCAGCCCGAGCAGCACCGGCGCGTTCTGCTCCAGCGGCGCGGTGGCGAAGTGCCGGTCGACGGCGTGCATGCCGGCCAGGAACTCGGCGAACCGCTCCTTGCCGACGGTCGCCATGACGGAGAGCCCGATGGCCGAATCCACCGAGTAGCGCCCGCCGACCCAGTCCCAGAAGCCGAACATGTTCGCGGTGTCGATGCCGAACTCGGCCACCCGCTCGGCATTGGTGGAGACCGCGACGAAGTGCGTGGCCACCGCGTCCTCGCCGAGCGCGGCGGTGAGCCAGCGGCGGGCGGCGGTGGCGTTGGTCAGCGTCTCCAGGGTGGAGAAGGTCTTGGAGGCGATGACGAAGAGCGTGTGCGCGGGGTTCAGCCCGGTCAGTTTCGCGACCAGGTCGGCGGGGTCCACATTGGAGACGAAGCGGGCGTCGATCCCGGCGTCGGCGTAGTGCCGCAGTGCCCGGTGCACCATGACCGGGCCCAGGTCGGAGCCGCCGATGCCGATGTTCACCACGGTGGTGATGCGCTCGCCGGTGGCGCCGCGCCACTCGCCGGAGCGCACCGCGTCGGTGAACTCGCCCATCCGGCGCAGCACGTCGTGCACCTCGGCGCCTGCGTCGGCGCCGTCGATGGTGAGCGGCTCGCCCGCGGGGGCGCGCAGCGCGGTGTGCCCGACCGCGCGGTCCTCGCTGGTGTTGATGTGGTCGCCGCGGAACATGGCGTCCCGGTGCGCCTCGACCTCCGCCTCGCGCGCCAATTCGGTTAGCAGCGCGAGGGTTTCGCGGCGCACCCGGTGCTTGCTGTAGTCGATGCGCAGGTCGCCGACCTGGACGACGAGCTCGCGCCCGCGCTCGGGATCCTCGGCGAAGAACTCGCGCAGGTGGGTCCCCCCGATGCCCCCGTGGTGATCGTGCAGTTTCCGCCATGCCGCCGACGCGGTGATGTCGCTGCTCACGCCCACCGACATTACAGCGGGGCTGCGCCGCCCGCGTGGTACATCGAAGGTCGTGCCTGAGCCCCGGAGGGTCGGTCCCGTCCGCCGGGAGCGGGCCCGCCCACCCGTGGCGTCGTTTCGAGGCCGGAGACCCGGGTAGCTACGGGCGGTGACGGCCATCAGCCCCGAGCGGCGCTTCGACGTGGTGATCATCGGCGGCGGCAACGCGGGCATCAGCGCGGCCGCCCGGTTGATCCGGCTGGGGATCGAGGACGTCGCCGTCATCGAGCCCGATGCCGTGCACACCTACCGGCCCCTGCTGTCCTACGTCGGCGGCGGCCAGGCGAGCCTGAAGGATGCGGAGCGGACCCAGCGCTCGGTCACGCCCGCCGGTGCGAGCTGGATCCGCGACGCGGTGGTCGCGGTCGAGCCCGCGGAGCGCCGGGTGCGCTGCGAATCCGGTGCGGTCGTCGGGTACCGCGATCTCGTCGTCGCCCCCGGGCTGGTCCCCGACACCGATGCGCTGCCCGGAATCGCCGCGGCGCTCGACGCCCCGGGGGTGACCAGCAACTACCTCGACCGGGCCGCGAGGACCTGGGAACTCGTGCGCAGCCTGGAACCCGGGAGCCGGGTGGTCTTCACGGTGCCGAGACCGCCGGTGAGCTGCACCGGAACGACGATCAAGCCGCTGTTCCTGGCCGCGGCGCACTGGCGGCGGCGCGGCATCCTGGACACCATCGACCTCACGCTGGTCGTCGACCGCCCCGACCTGATCGGCGTGCCGAAGCTGGACGCCGCGCTGCGGTCCGAACTCGCCGCCCTGAGCGTCCGGGTGCGGCACGACACCGCGGTCACCGCACTGCACCCCGCCGACAGGGCCGTCACCGCAGGCGAGGAGCGGCTGCCCTACGACCTCCTGCACCTGGTTCCCCCGTTCCGCGCCCCGCGGTGGGTCGAGGACTCCGGGCTCGGTGCCGCACCGCACGGCCTCGCCGACATCGACCCCGGGACGCTGCGCCACCGCGCCTTCGCCGACGTCTGGGCGGCGGGCGACGCCGCCGCGGTCGCCACCGACCCCTCCGGCGGCGCCCTGCGCCGCCAGATCGCGGTGCTCGCCGACAACGTCGTCGCCGCCCGCGCCGGGAACGCGCTCCGCGACTACGACGGCTACACCGTCGCCCCGGTCACCACCGACGCGCACCGGCTGATCGCCGCCGAATTCGACCGGAGCGGCGCCCTGTCCTCGGCACTGCCCTCCTTCCTCGACCCGCTGAAACCCCGCCGCAGCGCCTGGGCCTTCGACCGCTACGCGCTGCCGCGGGTCTACTGGAACCTGCTCCTGCGCGGCAGGCTCTGAGACCAGGACCGGCGCACTCGACCACCACCTAGGCTGGCGACATGGCCTCCGAACTCGAAGTTCTCGAATCCGTCCCGACGTCGCTGTGGATCGGCGGCCCCGCCGACCCGGTGGAGGGCGGCACCTTCGCGGTGCACAACCCGGCGACCGGCGACACCCTGCTGGAGATCGCCGACGCGGGCCCGCGCGACGCCGTCAAGGCGCTGGACGCCGCGGTCGCGGTGCAGGCGGAGTGGGCCGCGACCCCGTCCCGCGAGCGCGGCGAGATCCTGCGCACCGTCTTCGACGCGATCACCGCGCGCAGCGAGGAGTTCGCGCTGCTCATGACGCTGGAGATGGGCAAGGCGCTGCCGGAGAGCCGCAACGAGGTGCGCTACGGCGCCGAGTTCTTCCGCTGGTTCGCCGAGGAGGCGGTGCGGGTGCACGGCCGCTACCAGCACTCGCCGCTCGGCACCGGCCGGATCCTGGTGCACAAGCAGCCGGTCGGGCCATGCCTGGCGATCACGCCGTGGAACTTCCCGCTCGCCATGGGCACCCGCAAGATCGGCCCCGCGCTGGCGGCGGGCTGCACCATGCTGGTCAAACCCGCCTCGGCGACCCCGCTCACCATGCTGCTGCTGGCCAAGCTGTGCAGCGAGGCGGGGCTGCCGGACGGGGTGCTCTCGGTGATCCCGTCCAGCCGCTCGGCCGCCGTCACCAAGCCGCTGCTGGAGGACTCCCGGCTGCGCAAGCTGACCTTCACCGGCTCCACCGAGGTGGGGCGCAAGCTGGTCGAGCAGGCCGCGCCGCTGCTCCTGCGCACCTCGATGGAGCTGGGCGGCAATGCCCCGTTCGTGGTCTTCGACGACGCCGACATCGACGCCGCGGTGCAGGGCGCCATGCAGGCCAAGCTGCGCAACGGCGGCGAGGCGTGCACCGCCGCCAACCGCTTCCACGTGCAGGCCGGGGTGGCGGAGGAGTTCACCGCCAAGTTCGCCGAGGCGATGAAGTCGGTGGTACTCGGGCCGGGCACCGACCCGGAGACCACGCTCGGCCCGCTGGTCAGCGCGGACCAGCTGGATATCGTCGCCGAGCTGGTCGAGGACGCGGTCGCCAAGGGCGCGAAGGTCAGGATCGGCGGCGAGCGGCCGGAGGGGACCGGCTGGTACTACCCCGCCACGGTGCTCGCCGAGCTGCCCGCGGACGCCCGCATCCTGCGCGAGGAGGTCTTCGGGCCGGTGGCGCCGGTGGTCACCTTCGACACCGAGGAGGAGGGGCTGGCCGCCGCCAACGACACCGAGTACGGGCTGGTCGCCTACGTCTACACCCGGGATCTGGACCGCGCGCTGCGGATCGCGGAGGGGCTGGAGAGCGGGATGGTCGGGATCAACCGGGGCGTGATCTCCGATACCGCCGCGCCGTTCGGCGGGGTCAAGGCGTCGGGGTTCGGGCGCGAAGGTGGGAGCGAGGGCATCGAGGAGTACCTCTCCACGAAGTACATCGCGCTCACCTGATGCGCGAAAGCCGCCCCGGTCGGAGAGATCGGGGCGGCTGGGGGACGAGGGTCGCGGTGCCTAGTGCCCGAGGCGCCCGCGGCCGAGGCGCAGCAGCAGCATGGCGAGGGTGTGCCCCTCCTGCCCCAGCTCACTGAAGCGCTCGAGCACCTTCATCTCCCGGCTGTGCACCAGCCGCGGACCGCCGGAGGCCATCCGGGTCCGGCCGATCACGCGGGAGATCTCGCTGCGCCGCTTGATCGCGGCGAGGATGTCCGCGTCCAGCCGGTCGATCTCCTTGCGGAGCTTCTCGATCTCGGCCTCGCTCTGCGGGAGCGCGGCATCCGACCCGGGGGACGGCGCGGAATTCGACCCGGCGGTGGTGGCAGGGGTGCTCATCATTCATCTCCTCGTGTCAGAACGTGGATCGGTCGTCATCCCCTGGTCGTTACCGATCGGTTCTTTCACTCTGAAACAGACCTGGTGGACCTTGATTCTCCCCCCGCACGGTCACACGTGGATCAGGATCCGCGGAACGGGTGGCCCGCGGACAACCGGAGCTCCGGGCTGCGGGGCGGGTTGCTGATCACGCGCCCAGTCTGCCACACCGGCTCCGCCACGGTCCCCGGCCCGCGACCGCCCCCGGTCCGGGCTCGGTTCTGTCGGTGCGCGCCGGTAGCGTGGATGGGCAATGGACATCACGGTGACGCACGGCGAAACGGACAGCACTCGAACGGCTCCGGCTCCGGTGAAGCGGGTCGCGCTCACGGCGCAGGCCCCGCTCAGCCAGGACGAGCGCGAGCGGTTGCGGGTCGATCGCGAGCGCAAGCGCGCGGACGAGGCGCAGCACCTGCTCGAGGGGTTGAACCCGCAGCAGCGCGCCGCCGTCGTGCACTCGGGGCCGCCGCTGCTCATCGTGGCGGGCGCGGGGTCCGGCAAGACCGCCGTGCTCACCCGCCGGATCGCCTACCTGCTCGCTGCCCGCGGCGCGCACACCGGGCAGATCCTCGCCATCACCTTCACCAACAAGGCCGCCGCCGAGATGCGCGAGCGGGTGGCCGGGCTGGTCGGCCCGCGGGCGCAGAGCATGTGGGTCTCCACCTTCCACTCCAGCTGCGTGCGGATCCTGCGCATGCAGGCCGCGCTGCTGCCCGGCATGAACTCGAACTTCTCCATCTACGACGCGGACGATTCGCGCAGGCTGCTCACCATGATCAGCCGGGACCTGGAGATCGACGTCAAGAAGTACTCGGCCCGGCTGCTCGCCACCGCCATCTCGAACCTGAAGAACGAGCTGATCGGCCCGGCCCAGGCGGTGGCGGACGCGGAGTCGGACGAATCCGAGCTGCCCACCCTGGTCGCCAAGGTCTACACCGAGTACCAGCGCAGGCTGCGCGCGGCGAACGCGCTCGACTTCGACGACCTGATCGGCGAGACCGTCGCCATCCTGCAGAACCACCCCGAGGTCGCCGAGTACTACCGCCGCCGCTTCCGGCACATCCTGGTCGACGAGTACCAGGACACCAACCACGCGCAGTACGTGCTGGTGCGCGAGCTGGTCGGGCACGCGGTGCCTGCGCCGGAGCGCGGCGAGGACGGGCGCGAGCTGCACGGCGAGGTGCCGCCGAGCGAGCTCTGCGTGGTCGGCGACGCGGACCAGTCCATCTACGCCTTCCGCGGCGCCACCATCCGCAATATCGAGGAGTTCGAGCGCGACTTCCCGGACGCCGAGACCATCCTGCTGGAGCAGAACTACCGCTCCACCCAGCACATCCTCTCCGCCGCCAACGCGGTGATCGCGCGCAACGAGAACCGGCGCGAGAAGCGGCTCTGGACCGACTCCGGCGAGGGCGACCTGATCGTCGGCTACGTCGCCGACAACGAGCACGACGAGGCCTCGTTCGTCGCCAAGGAGATCGACCGGCTGGTCGACACCGGCGACGCCAACTACGGCGACGTCGCGGTCTTCTACCGCACCAACAACAACTCCCGCGCCCTGGAGGAGATCTTCATCCGCATGGGGCTGCCGTACAAGGTGGTCGGCGGCGTCCGGTTCTACGAGCGCAAGGAGGTGCGCGACATCGTCGCCTACCTCCGGGTGCTGGAGAACCCGGAGGACGCGGTGAGCATGCGCCGCATCCTGAACACCCCGCGGCGCGGCATCGGCGACCGGGCGGAGGCCTGCGTGGCGGTGCACGCCGAGCAGCGCGGGCTCGGCTTCGGCGCGGCGCTGCGGGACGCGGCCGACGGCAAGGTCGCGCTGCTGAACACCAGGGCCCAGCGCGCCATCGCGGGCTTCCTCGACCTGCTGGACGAGGTGCGCGCGCTCGGCGCCCAGCCGGACGCCGCCTACTTCGACGTCGGCACCGTGGTCGACGCGGTGCTGGACCGCACCGGCTACCGCGCCGAGCTGGAGGCATCCGACGACCCGCAGGACGGCGCCCGCCTGGACAACCTGAACGAGCTGGTCAGCGTGGCCAGGGAGTTCAGCTCCGAGGCGCACAACAATGCCGAGGCGGCGGCCGCCGAGGGGCTGGTGCCGGAGTCGGAGGAGGGGGAGCCGGACCCCGGTTCGCTCGCCGCCTTCCTGGAGCGGGTCTCGCTGGTCGCCGACACCGACCAGATCCCGGACGAGGGCACCGGCGTGGTGACCATGATGACCCTGCACACCGCCAAGGGGCTGGAGTTCCCGGTGGTCTTCGTGACCGGCTGGGAGGACGGGCAGTTCCCGCACATGCGGGCGCTCGGCGACCCGACCGAGCTGGCCGAGGAGCGCCGGCTGGCCTACGTCGGGATCACCAGGGCCAGGCAGCGGCTCTACCTCTCCCGCGCGGTGGTGCGCTCGGGCTGGGGTCAGCCGGTGAGCAACCCGGAATCCCGCTTCCTGCAGGAGATCCCGCAGCACCTCATCGACTGGCGCAGGCTGGCGCCGGTGGACCGCTCCGCCGGGCACGGTCGCAGGCGCGGCGCCACCGACGATGAGGGGCTGACCAGGGACTGGACCCGCGGCAGCGGCTGGGACGAGCGGCCCGGCGTGCGCGGCGGGCAGCGCAGGCCCGCGCCGGGCGGGGCCAAGCGGAACAACACCGACCTGGTGCTCGCGGTGGGCGACCGGGTGACCGACGACAAGTACGGCCTCGGCCGGGTGGTGGCCGCGGACGGCGTCGGGCCGCTGGCGACGGTGACCATCGACTTCGGCACCGCGGGCACCATCCGGCTCATCCCGCAGTTCAGCCGGACCCTGATGAAGCTCTGACCGTGGACGCCGTCGCGCAGCACGTGCTCTGGTTCGCGCCGATGCTTTGGGCGGGCATGGTGCTCGCCATCTCGTTCCTGGAGGCGCCGCTGAAGTTCCGGGCGCCCGGCGTCACCACGGTGCTCGGCCTCGGCATCGGCCGGGTGGTCTTCGCGGCGCTGGAGCGGGTGCAGCTGGTCGTGGCGGCGCTGCTGCTGATCGCCGCCGCCGTGCTCGGGCCGGGGGCGGCGGTGTGGGCGTGGCTCGGCGGCGCGGTCGCGCTGCTGGCGATCCAGGTCCTGGTGATCCGGCCGCCGCTGAGCCGCCGCTCGGATCGAGTGCTCGCGGGCGAGGAGCTACCGCGCTCGCACGCGCACTACTGGTACATCGGGGCCGAGGTGGCCAAGCTGGTCGCGCTCTTCGGCCTCGCGATCGTGGCGGCCGCCTGAGCGCCCCACGGAAGTAGGCATCCGAGCCGCGGATGCCCGCGGCCTACCTCGCGTGACAGAACTTAGTCGCCCATCGGGCCGAGGCTGATGCCGCGGGTGGCCAGCCAGGGCTGCGGGTCGATCTTGTTCGAGCCGTTCAGCCAGACCTCGAAGTGCACGTGCGGGCCGGTGGAGAAGCCGCGGTTGCCCATGGTGGCGATCTGGTCGCCCGCCAGCACCCGCTCGCCCTGCGAGACCGTCGCGGTGTCGATGTGGCCGTACACGGTGACGGTGCCGTCGTCGTGCAGCAGCCGGACCCACATGCCGAAGCCGGAGGCGGGGCCGGACTCGATCACGGTGCCGTCGGCGACCGCGTAGATCGGGGTGCCGATCGGCCCGGCGATATCGAGGCCGAGGTGCTGGACGCCCCAGCGGGCGCCGTAGCCGGAGGTGTAGGTGCCGGAGGTGAACTTGGCGAAGAGCGGCCGGTACTTGGCGGATTCGGCGGCGGCCAGCTCCTCCGCGTACTTGGCGCCCTTCTGCAGGATGTCGCTGAACTGGTTCAGCTCGATCGGCGCGGCGATGTTCAGCATCTGCGGCGATTCCGGCGAGGCGGCGGAGGGATCCGCGACGCTCATGGACTGCGCGGCGATCTCGTGCACCTGCCCGGCGGCCTCGTAATCCACCGCCTGGGAGGACTGGCCTGGGCTGGCCATCGCGGCCTGGCCCGCGGCGACGACCGCGCCCGCGGCGACGGCGACGACCGCGGCCCTGCCCTTGAGCGATCCGGGAGGGGCGGGCAGGCGGTGGGCGCCGGTGCCCGCCTTGTGGCCCGCGCGCGAGCCGATGTAGCGCGGCCGCGGCCCCGCCTCGTCCTCGGTGGCCGCCGCGGCGTCGGCGTCGGCGCGCTCGTCCGGGGTCCAGCTCTGCTCCGCGCCCCACTCCGGCTCGGAGTTCCACGCCTGGTCGGCGCCCCACTGCTGGTCGTCGTAGCCGCTGTCCCAGCCCTGCTCGGACTGGAAGGCGGCGCCGTCGCGCCATTCCTGCGTCGGCTGCTCGCCCCACGCCTGCTCGGCACCCCAGGCGGGGGACCCGCCCCAGGCCTGCTCGGCGCCCCAGGCGGGGCTGTCGTTCCATGCCTGCTCGGCGCCCCAGGCCGCGGCGGGCGCGCCGCCGTCGTCCCACGCGGAGTTCTGGCCCCAGGCCTGCGCGTCGGTCCAGCTCGCGTCGTGATCGCGGGAGCCTGCCGGGCGGCCGTCGGTGCCGGGCCAGTGGCCGGGGGTGCCGTCGTGCGGCAGGCAGTGGCCGGTCTGCGCCTCGGGGGCGGCGGGCCGGAAGGGGAGCACTGTGGCCGCGGGTTCGTCGTTCCGGTAGCGGTGCAGCGAGCCGACCTGGCGGCGGCGGGCGCCCGCGAAGGCGTCGAAGGAGAGCGCGTCGGTCATCGGACGGACCGGCCGGAGGCAGAGAGAAGCATGGAGGTGTAGATCGTCCTGGTACCGGGCACCCGGTCAGGGAGAGAGCGGCAGTGCACCTGCGGAGTGGTGTGCTGTGACAAGCTTGCCGTCCTCCTCGTGACCTGGCACGTGTCGTGACCTTGCTGTGACATCGACCGCACAACGGTAACGAAACGATTGCAAGGCTTCAAGCGCTCGGCCCATTCTGTCCAAGCATGTGAGATTGATCACCGCACGAGACGGTAACGACGCACAGTCCGGCGGGCACCGGAGTGAGGGTACGCGACCCGCGGGCGGTGCGCTCCGCGTCGTCCCCGGTGCCGGGGCGTCCCACCTGGCTCCCTACTCGCCAGTAGCGTTGACCGGGGCTTTTGCGGCTCCCGCCGCACCCCCGTGACCTGCGCCACTGGAGGGGTACGCGGTCGATTCGCGTCACGCGCGGCTGATTAGAGTCCGAGCCGACCCGCTTCCGACGTCGGGCCGCCAACAAAGACGTTGTCATCACAACGCAGACGAGACGGTGAGTACATGGATCTCTTCGAATACCAGGCGAAGGAGCTCTTCGTTAAGCACGGAGTGCCTTCGTCGGAGGGCCGCGTCACGGACACGGCCGAGGACGCGCGCGCCATCGCCGAAGAAATCGGCAAGCCGGTGATGATCAAGTCCCAGGTGAAGGTCGGTGGCCGCGGCAAGGCCGGTGGCGTCAAGTACGCCGCCACCCCGGACGACGCGTTCACCCACGCCCAGAACATCCTCGGCCTCGACATCAAGGGCCACATCACCAAGAAGGTTCTGGTCGCCGAGGCGAAGGACATCGCGGAGGAGTACTACATCTCCTTCCTGCTCGACCGCGCCAACCGCAACTACCTGGCCATGTGCTCGGTCGAGGGCGGCATGGAGATCGAAGAGGTCGCCGAGACCAAGCCGGACCGGCTGGCCCGGATCTCCGTTGACGCCGTCAAGGGCGTCGACCTGGCCTTCGCCCGCTCCATCGCCGAGCAGGGCCACCTGCCCGCCGAGGTGCTGGACGCCGCGGCCGTCACCATCCAGAAGCTCTGGGAGGTGTTCATCGCCGAGGACGCCACCCTGGTCGAGGTCAACCCGCTGGTCCGCACCCCGCAGGACGAGATCCTGGCGCTGGACGGCAAGGTCACCCTGGACGAGAACGCCTCGTTCCGGCACGCCGACCACGATGCCTTCGCCGACCGCGACGCGACCGACCCGCTGGAGCTGAAGGCCAAGGAGAACGACCTCAACTACGTCAAGCTGGACGGCGAGGTCGGGATCATCGGCAACGGCGCGGGGCTGGTCATGTCCACCCTCGACGTCGTCGCCTACGCGGGCGAGGCGCACGACGGCGTCAAGCCGGCCAACTTCCTCGACATCGGTGGCGGCGCCTCGGCCGAGGTGATGGCGGCCGGGCTCGACGTCATCCTGGGCGACTCGCAGGTCAAGAGCGTGTTCGTCAACGTGTTCGGCGGCATCACCGCCTGTGACGCCGTGGCCAACGGCATCGTGAAGGCGCTGGAGATCCTGGGCGACGCGGCCACCAAGCCGCTGGTGGTCCGGCTCGACGGCAACCGTGTGGACGAGGGCCGCAAGATCCTCGCCGATGCCGCGCACCCGCTGGTGACGCTGGCGCAGACAATGGACGAGGGCGCCGACAAGGCGGCCGAACTGGCAGCGGCCAAGTAAGGACTACGGCACATGTCTATCTTCCTGAACAAGGACTCCAAGGTCATCGTCCAGGGCATCACCGGCGGTGAGGGCACCAAGCACACCGCGCTGATGCTGAAGGCGGGCACCCAGGTCGTCGGCGGCGTCAACGCCCGCAAGGCCGGTACCACCGTCGCGCACGTCGCCAAGGACGGCAGCGACGTCGAGCTGCCGGTGTTCGGCTCGGTGGCCGAGGCCATCGAGAAGACCGGCGCCGACGTCTCGATCGCCTTCGTGCCGCCGAAGTTCGCCAAGGACGCCATCATCGAGGCCATCGACGCGGAGATCCCGCTGCTCGTGGTCATCACCGAGGGCATCCCGGTGCAGGACACCGCCTACGCCTGGGCCTACAACCTGGAGAAGGGCAACAAGACCAGGATCATCGGCCCGAACTGCCCCGGCATCATCACCCCGGGCGAGTCGCTGGTCGGCATCACCCCGGCCAACATCTCCGGCAAGGGCCCGATCGGGCTGGTCTCCAAGTCCGGCACGCTGACCTACCAGATGATGTACGAGCTGCGCGACTTCGGCTTCTCGACCTCCATCGGCATCGGCGGCGACCCGGTCATCGGCACCACCCACATCGACGCCATCGAGGCGTTCGAGAAGGACCCGGAGACCGAGCTCATCGTCATGATCGGCGAGATCGGCGGCGACGCCGAGGAGCGGGCCGCGGCCTTCATCAAGGCCAACGTCACCAAGCCGGTCGTCGGCTACGTCGCGGGCTTCACCGCCCCCGAGGGCAAGACCATGGGCCACGCGGGCGCCATCGTCTCCGGTTCGTCGGGCACCGCGGCGGCCAAGAAGGAAGCGCTGGAGGCCGCGGGCGTCAAGGTCGGCAAGACGCCGTCCGAGACCGCCGCGCTGGCCCGCGAAATCCTGGAGAAGGCCGCCGTCACGGCCTGATCCGCGCCGCACGGCACCGGAGGCCGGCTCCCGATGGGGAGCCGGCCTCCGCTGTTTTCGGCTGGTGATGACCCGGGGTGTGCGGTGCAGTAGCGTCGGGGTAATCACCCGTCGAAAGCCGTGCACGACTCGACCGGCCCTCGCCGCTCGACCCATCGACAAGGAGACGACGACATGTCCTACCCGACCGGGGGCTCCGGGTACAACAACCCCGTCCCGCCGCCCTCCGCCACCCCGAGCACCGGGCAGCAGGCGGGGACGCCGAGCACCGGCGCGGGCGCGACCGGTGCGGCCACCACCACCTCGGCGACCGGCGTCGCGGGCAAGGGGTTGCCCTTCCTGCTGACGGTGGGTGTCGCGGCGCTCGGCGTGCTGAACTTCCTCCTCGGCTTCCTGCCCTTCCTGACCACCTCGCCGGTGAGCTTCGGCGACACCTCGATCGAGTCGGACGTGTCGAACAGCCTGTTCGACACCGCCTTCGGCGCGGCGATCCTGGGCTTCGCGCTCTTCGCCGGGCTGCTCGCGGCCTTCTCGCTGCTGCCGAAGCAGGCCTGGCTGCCGCCCGCGGCGGCCGCCTCGGTGGTGGCGTTCCTCGCGCTGCTCTTCGTCTCGTTCAACCTGGGCGAGGGGCTGGAGCTGAAGTGGGGCGCCTGGGTGATCCTGGTGCTGCTCTTCGTGCAGGCCGCGATCGCGGTCGCCGCCGTGCTCTTCGAGCTCGGCATCCTCAAGCCGCCCGCGCCGCGTCCGGCGCGGCCGCAGAACCACGGCCAGCCGAACTTCGGCCAGCAGGGCGGCTACGGCCAGCAGGGGCAGCAGGCCGGGTACGGCCAGCAGGGCTTCGGCGGTCAGCAGGGCGGCTACGGCCAGCAGCCGCAGCAGGGCGAGTACGGGCAGCAGGGCAGCCCGTCCACCCAGGCCTTCGGGCAGTCCTACGGCCAGCAGAGCGGGGCGCAGTACCCGGTGCAGCAGCAGTCGCCGTACGGGCAGAGCCAGCCCAGCCAGCCCGCCTACGGCCAGCAGCAGCCCTACGGGCAGCAGCAGTACGGCCAGCAGCAGCCGGGGTACGGCGGGCAGCAGCAGCCGGGCTCGTTCCCCGGCTCGGACCAGGCCACCCAGCACTTCGGTGGCCAGCAGCAGCCGCAGTACGGCGGCCAGGGCTACGGCCAGCCGCAGACCGGCCAGCAGCCGGGGCAGCAGGGCCAGCCGGGGCAGCAGCCCGCGCAGCAGCCGCAGGGCGGCCAGGCCCAGCAGGCGCAGCCGTTCGGCGGCGAGCAGGGGGCCGACCCGGCCGCCGAGGCCACCAGGGCCTTCCGCCCCTCGGACGACAACAAGTAGCGCGGCCGCACCGGCCCCGGCG
>NZ_JBHVAK010000060.1:31572-38897 GCF_042667085.1 Nocardia sp. NPDC057353 | reverse complement strand
GGCGAACACCGTGGGGCCTTCCGCGCGACGTGCCTAGTCCAGGTAGTCCCGGAGCACCTGCGAGCGGCTCGGGTGCCGCAGCTTGCTCATGGTCTTGGACTCGATCTGCCGGATCCGCTCGCGGGTGACGCCGTACACCTGGCCGATCTCGTCCAGCGTGCGCGGCTGCCCGTCGGTGAGGCCGAAGCGCAGCCGGACCACGCCCGCCTCGCGCTCGGAGAGCGTCTCCAGCACCGACTGCAGTTGATCCTGCAGCAGGGTGAAGCTGACCGCGTCGACCGCGACGACCGCCTCGGAATCCTCGATGAAGTCACCGAGTTGGCTGTCGCCCTCGTCGCCGATGGTCTGGTCCAGCGAAATGGGCTCCCTGGCGTACTGCTGGATCTCCAGCACCTTCTCCGGGGTGATGTCCATCTCCTTGGCCAGCTCCTCCGGGGTGGGCTCGCGGCCCAGGTCCTGGAGCAGCTCGCGCTGAATGCGGCCGAGCTTGTTGATGACCTCGACCATGTGCACCGGGATGCGGATGGTGCGGGCCTGGTCGGCCATGGCGCGGGTGATGGCCTGCCGGATCCACCAGGTGGCGTACGTGGAGAACTTGTAGCCCTTGGTGTAGTCGAACTTCTCCACCGCGCGGATCAGGCCGAGGTTGCCCTCCTGGATCAGGTCCAGGAACGCCATGCCGCGGCCGGTGTAGCGCTTGGCGAGCGAGACCACGAGCCGCAGGTTCGCCTCGAGCAGGTGGTTCTTGGCCCGGTTGCCGTCGCGGATGATCCAGTTGAAGTCGCGGCGGGTGGCGACCGGCAGCTTCTCGCCGGAGTCGGCGAACTCGCGCATCTTCTCCGCGGCGTAGAGCCCGGCCTCGATCCGCTTGGCGAGCTCCACCTCCTCCTCCGCGTTCAGCAGCGCGACCTTGCCGATCTGCTTGAGGTAGGCGCGCACCGAGTCGGCAGAGGCGGTGAGCTCGGCGTCCTTGCGCGCCTGGCGCAGCGCCTCGGACTCCTCCTCGTCCCAGACGAAGTCGCCGGAGGCCTTGTCGGCGGGGGTCGGCTCGGCGGCGCCCTCGGCCTCGGGGGCCTCGGCGGCCTCCTCGACCGGGTCCTCGGCCTCCTCGCCGTCCTCGGCGAGGTCGTCCTCGGAGACCTCGAGATCCTCGAGCTCGCCGAGGTCGAGGTTCTCCTCGTCGACGCCCTCGTCGCCACCGGGCTCGCCGTCCGGCCCCGCCTTCTTGGTGCTCGCCTTCTTCGCGGGCGCCTTCTTGGCGACGCCCTTGGCGGCGGCGGCCTTCTTGGCAGGTGCCTTCTTGGCGGCGACCTTCTTGGCGGGCGCCTTCTTCACCGGTGCCTTGCGGACCGGCCGCGCGGCGGTTGCTTCCGCGGAATCGGCGTCGGCCGATTCGGCGGTCTGACGGGTATTCGTGGCTACCACGTACGCCCTTTCGTGACGGTCTCGTGCGGCGTCACGCCAGAGTGATCCGGCGGAGCGGTCTGTCGGGTGGCGCCGGCGGAGCGCCGGCTGTCGGCTCGCACCGGCGCGGGCCGGTGTGCCGGGTGGGGGTTGGCGGCTTCCCGCCGGACACGTTCCATTGTAACGATCGAACCAGGGTACCCATGCCCACGACGGGCAGATTCGCGGCCCGCGCGCCGCAGGCGGTTCAGGGCGTGATGCCGTCCCGCACCGCCATGGCGGCGCCGACGATGCCCGCGGTGTTCCGCAGGTGCGCGGGGATCACCGGCGTCCGGTTGGTGAGCAGCGGAATCCACCGGTCGCTGTCGCGGCTGATGCCCCCACCGGCCACGATGATGTTCGGCCAGAACAGGTTCTCCAGCGCGATCAGCACTGTGCTGACCTCGGCCGCCCACTCTTCGAAGCTGAGCCCCCTGCGGTCCTTCACGGAGGAGGCGGCGCGGTGCTCGGTCTCCATCCCGCCGACCTCCATGTGCCCGAGTTCGGTGTTCGGCACCAGCGTGCCGCGGTAGATCAGCGCGGAGCCGATCCCGGTGCCGAAGGTGAGCAGCAGGACCGAGCCGGTGTGCTCGCGCGCGGCGCCGTAGCGGTCCTCGGCCAGCCCGGCCGCGTCGGCGTCGTTCAGCACGGTGACCTCGCGGCCGCCGAGCGCGGCGGAGAAGAGCGCGCGGGCATCGGTGCCGATCCAGCCCCGGTCGATATTGGCGGCGGTGCGCGCGACCCCGTCCAGGACCACCGCGGGCAGCGTGATGCCGACCGGGCCGTCCCAGTCCGCCTTCGCGACCAGCTCGGCCACGGTGGCCGCGACCGCCTCCGGGGTGGACGGCTGCGGCGTCGCGATCTTGATGCGCTCCGTGGCGAGTTCACCGGTGTCCAGGTTCACCTCGGCGCCCTTGACACCGCTGCCGCCGATGTCGATCCCGAATGCGTGCCGCCGAGCGGACATCTCTCAACCCCTCGTTCCTGTGCCGGTGTCGTGGTCGGTGCCGCCGCACAGGGTCCGATGCCGCGCGGGCGTCGGGCTGCCCGACGACGGCGCTGTGTCGTGCAGGACAAGGGTAGTCGGGCCCGACGCGCCGCGATCGGCGACCGCCCTCGCGCGCCCGCGCCGGATGTGTGATGGCATGTCAGCGTGTCGCAATCCACGTCAGCACCGCACCCCGCCTCGTCCGACACCGCCGCCGATCCCCGCGCCCTCGACGCGACCACCACCGACCCCGCCGACCTGCGCCGGATCGCGGTCGACCTGGCCGAGAGCGCGGCCGCGCACGTGCGCGCCCGCCGCCCCGAGGTCTTCGGCCCCGCGGGCGTGGTGGCCGACGGCGCGGTGCAGGCCAAGAGCACCCCGACCGACCCGGTGACGGTGGTCGACACCGAGACCGAGGAGCTGGTGCGCGGGCTGCTGGCCGAGCAGCGCCCGCACGACCTGATCGTCGGCGAGGAGGGCGGCGGCGGGTTCGAGGACGCGGGCGATCGGATCGCCTGGGTGGTCGACCCGATCGACGGCACGGTGAACTTCCTCTACGGCCTGCCCGGGTACGCCGTCTCGGTGGCCGCGGTGCGCAACGGCCGCGCGGTGGCGGGCGCGGTGGTCGACGTGGCGCGCGCCGCCACCTACAGCGCGGCGCGCGGCCTCGGCGCGCTGCGGGTGGACGCCGACGGCACCGTCGAGCACCTGCGCTGCACCCCGGTCCGGCAGGCGTCGATGGCGCTGGTCGCGACCGGCTTCGCCTACGGCACCGCGCGCCGCACCGAGCAGGCGCGGCTGGTGGCGCAGCTGCTGCCCGCGGTGCGCGACATCCGCAGGCTCGGCGCCGCCGCGCTCGACCTGTGCCTGGTCGGCGCGGGGCGGCTGGACGCCTTCTACGAGCACGGGCTGAACACCTGGGACTGGGCGGCGGGCGCGCTGGTGGCCGAGGAGGCCGGGGCGCGGCTGGTGCTGCCGCCCGTCACCGCGCGGGGCGAGGCGGGCGACCTGGTGCTGGTCGCCGCGCCCGGGATCGCGGACGAACTGCTCGCGCTCTTCGAGCGCACCGGCGGGGCCGCGCCCATCCCACAGCCCTGACCGTCCCCGGGGACGGCATCGTCCGCGCCGTCGTACCGGCCGCCGCGCCGCCGGAGCGACGTGCTCCAGCGCCGCGGCACCGGCTGCAGCGCTACGCCGGTGTGGCCCGCGCTCGCGCCGCGCCGAGCTGTCGGCTACCGCACGGCGGCGCGCTGTCGACTCAGCACTGCGCCTCGCGGGCGGCCTCCAGCAGGCCGACGTCGAGCGCGGCGCCACCGGGCGCGGGGTTCTTCAGCGAGCGCAGCACCTCTTCGGCGTCGGTGCTCGGCCGGATGTCCCGGAAGAGCGAGCCGAGCACCAGGTCGACGGTGTCGTCGCCGCGCTGGTCCTCGATCAGCTCGGCGCACGGCACCACCAGCTGCACCGAGGCGGCGGCCGGGCGGCCGTTCACCCCGAACCGGATCTGGCCGGTGCACTCCAGGTCGCCGTTGACGTAGACGGAGTCGTTGCCGATCGGCTGCCCCGGCGCACCGGCGAAGCCGAGGTCACCGAGCTGCGAGGCCACGTGCGCGGCCTGGCCGCGCTGGTTGTTGGCGTTCAGCACGCGCACCTTGGTGCCCTGCAGCGGAGCGGGCTCCACGTCGTCGAGCCTGCCCGCGCCGACCCGCTGCCCGAGCGCAGCGGGTGCCGTGGTGGCGCCCTGGTCGGTGGCCGGGCTGGGCGAGTTGCAGCTCATCGCGGTCGTGTCGGTGTCCTCCATGGTCAGGGCCTTGACCCAGATCACCGTCGCCACCAGCGCCAGGACGCCGACGAGGATGAGCCACGGTTCGATGCGCCGGCGGATGAAGGGCCGACCGTCGCGGTCGGATGCGCTTCCTTCGGTGATCAGTGAAACCACGGGAACACTCTACGAAACATCACGCGGCGGCAGCGCCGCGCGTAACGGAGCGGCCGCGGCGGGCGCGACGAGCGGTCGCCTCGCGTCGGTGAAAGGTCGTTTCCGCGTCGAGTGTGTTTCGGTTGCGCTTTTTCCCCCGTGGTCCGCTATTGTCTGGCGGCCCAGATCGAATCACCCAGGTGGAATGGCGTGGTCGGTCGCGGGAACAAGCAGGGCATGTCCCGCGTTCACCAAGCGCCGTCGGGCGTGGATTCTCGGATCCGCTCCTGGTGGAGAGCCGGTAGCCGTGTGATGTGTGCCACCGGCGGGGCGGTGTGGATCAGGTCGATTCCCAGCAGGGATCGGTGTGACCGCGCCGATCCGGGATATACGGAGTAAGGACGAGGGGAAGACGACATGGCAACCGACTATGACGCACCGAGGCGCACCGAATCCGACGACGTGTCGGAGGATTCGCTGGAGGAGCTGAAGGCCCGTCGCAACGAGGCCCAGTCCGCCGTCGTGGATATCGACGAATCCGATACCGCGGAGTCGTTCGAACTTCCCGGCGCGGACCTGTCCGAGGAAGTGCTGAGCGTTCGGGTCATTCCCAAGCAGGCCGACGAGTTCACCTGCTCCAGCTGTTTCCTGGTCCACCACCGGAGCAGGCTGGCCAGCGAGAAGGGGAATCAGATGATCTGCATGGACTGCGCCGCCTGAGCGCCGCGGTCAACCACCCGCGCTCGGCAGGCCGAGCGCGGTGAGGACCCGTTCGGGTCTGCGGGTACTGATCAGCCAGTACGGCGTGGGGTCGTCCGGGTCGTCGAGCACGAGCAGCACCATCGGCCCCACCCAGGGGCGGTGCTGGACGTAGGCCGCCGGGTCCAGCTGGCGGCCGAGGGCCGCGCTCTTCGCGGCGGGGGGGACGATCGCCGCGCGGGCGACGAACTCGACCGGCAGGTGTGCCCGGTCGACCCGCAGCTCCGGGTTGCCCCGCTCGTCGGCGGCGACCTCGAGGCGGTGCCTGCCGAACCACAGCAGCACCCACGCCGCCACCGGCAGCAGCACCGCGTGGGGCAGCCACTCCCGCACGCCGTGCCCGCCCATGTGGATCTCCGCGGCCAGCAGCGCCGCCACCCCGAAGCCGAGCGGCCACCAGAACAGCGGCACCCACAGCCGCTCGCGGTAGGCGGGTGCTGACCCCGGCGTTGCCGGGGTGGATGCCGCGGCGGAAGCGCGCCGGTCGGCACCCGGGTTCGCGGGGTTGCTCACGGGATCGGGCAGCTCGGACACGGTTCAACACTAGGCGACGGAGCCGCCCCGCCTGCGCGTAGGCTCGTGCACCGTGAGTGCACTGTCACCGATACCCCTGCTGCGGACAGATCCCGGCATCCCCCTTCCCACCCGCGCCCATGCCGGTGACGCGGGGGTGGATCTGTGCACCACCGAGGACGTGGTGCTGGAGCCGGGGGAGCGGGTGCTGGTCGGCACCGGTGTCGCGGTCGCGCTGCCGCAGGGAACGGTCGGGCTGGTGCACCCGCGCTCCGGGCTGGCGGCCAAGACCGGGCTCTCCGTGGTGAACACCCCCGGCACGATCGACGCCGGGTACCGCGGTGAGATCAAGGTCTGCCTGATCAACCACGACCCGCGCACCGCGATCGAGCTGCGCCGGGGGGACCGGATCGCGCAGCTGCTGGTCCAGCGGGTCGAGCTGGTGGATTTCGTCGAGGTGGCGACGCTGGACGAGACCGCGCGCGGCGCGGGGGGCTACGGATCGAGCGGCGGGCACGCGAGCCTCGCCGAGGAGGCGTGATGGGAATCTTCGGACGGGGGAAGAAGGGCAGCGGCCGGGCAGACGAGCACGGCGGGTACGAGGACGACTTCGGGGACGAGTACGACACCGACGAGCACCCGATCCCGGTGCTGTACCCGGGCGACCCCGGGTTCCAGCCGTTCGAGGACGAGTACGACACCGACGAGCACCCGGTGCAGGCCGGGTACGCGCCGGAGCCGGAGCCCGCGCCGGAGCCCGCCCCGCCCCGCGGCGGCAGGCGCAGGCGCGCGGGCGGCCCCGGTCGCGCCGGTGACGACGCCGCCGACGCGGCGCCGCGCCGGTCCGAGCACAGCGTGCCGGACGACGAGCCCGCGGCGCCCGCCGCCGTGGCCGCCGACGGTGAGCCGCCGCGCGGCCCCTACGACTACGCCGACGTCACCGAGCAGCTGGCGGCCGTCGTCGAGCAGCGGCTCGACCTCGGCTCGGTGATCATCCCGGTGCCGCCGGGTGGGCAGCTGCAGGTCGAGATGGCCGGGGACGGCACCCCGCAGGCGGTGCACCTGGCCACCGAGCACGGGCGGCTCACCGTCGCCGCGTACGCGGCGCCCAAGACGCCGGGGCAGTGGCGGACCGTCGCGGCCGACCTGGCCGAATCGCTGCGCAAGGACGGAGCCCAGGTCTCCACCGAGACCGGGCCGTGGGGGCGTGAACTGGTCGCCGTGACCGAGGGCGCGGATCTGCGCTTCATCGGGGTCGACGGGTACCGGTGGATGGTGCGGCTCGTCGCCGCAGGGCCGACCGGTGCGGTCGCGGCCGACGGGCCGCTGGTGCGGGCCGCGCGGGCCATCATGGGCGAGACCGTGGTGCGGCGCGGCACCGAGCCGCTCCCGGTCCGGGACCCGCTGCCCGTCGTGCTGCCCAAGGATCTGGCCGAGCAGCTCGCCGCCGCGCACCAGCAGCAGGTGGAGGCGGCGCAGGCGCAGGCGCAGGCCGCCGCGGCGCAGGCCGCGGCCGCCGCGACGCCGCGGCCCGTCATGCCGCAGCCGCTGCCCGATCAGCCCCGGCGCGGGGCGGAAGGCTCCGCCATGCAGCAGCTCAACCGCAACTGACGCCTGGCCCGCCGTCGTGCACGGGGCGGTCCCTCGCCCGCTCCGCTGCTCGGCTCCCCTCCGTTCGCGGCGGAAGGTCGCCCGCTTCGCGCTCGG
>NZ_JBHVAK010000060.1:0-31475 GCF_042667085.1 Nocardia sp. NPDC057353 | reverse complement strand
CGGCGGATCTGCTGCTCGGCTCCCGCGGCGTTCGGGGCGGGAGGTCGCCCGCTTCGCGCTCGGCGGATCTGCTGCTCGGCTCCCGCGGCGTTCGGGGCGGGAGGTCGCCCGCTTCGCGCTCGGCGGATCTGCTGCTCGGCTCCCGCGGCGTTCGGGGCAAGAGGTCGCTCGCTTCGCGCTCGGCGGATCTGCCGGTCGGCTGCCGCCGCTTCAGGCGGTAGCCAGTCGAGCGCGGAGCGGGCGACATAGGGCCGTACGGTCAGGGGGTGCGACCGAGGGCCAGGTGGCCGAGGAGGGAAGGGTCGGCGCCGAACTCGGCGAGGGTGACCTTGTGCAGGGTGGCGCCGGGGATCAGGGCGGCCCACTGCTCGGCGATCGGAAAGGGGTGGACGGGGTCGTCGACGGCCCCGATCACCACCGTGGGGACGGGGAGGGAGCGCAGGCGCGCCTCGGCGGGCCAGCGGTAGGCCGCCGCCTCCTCCAGCGCGGCGGGCAGCGCCGAACCGTACCCACGCCAGGACCGGGTCAGCGTCTCCGCGAGCCAGCCGGGGCTGCCCGCCCGCATCCGCGCGATCGTCTCCTCGAGCCCGTCCGCCCGCACCTGCGCCGCGGTGATCCGCGCGCTCAGCGCCGCCGGGCACTCCCCGTCCGCCCCCGCGGTCCACGCGGGCAGCGCCGCGATGACCCCGGCCGCGGACTCCGGGTGCGCGCACCCCCACTCGACCGCGATCGCGGCCCCGAGCGAGATCCCGGCCGCGACCACCCGCCCGTACCGCCGCGCGGCGGCATCGAGCGCCGCCAGGCAGCTCGCGACGACCGCCTCCGGATCCGGTTGCACGGCGATGATCGGCAGCTCACGAGCGGTGCACGCGGCCCCGAAGGCCCGCATGGCGAAGTCCGCGTCGGAGCCGGTACCGGGCAGGGCCACCACCACGGCCGGATCGGGAAAGCGCAACATCGGGCCGAGCGTAGCGGCCCCCGGTCCCGCCATCTACAGTGGCGGTGTACGGCCACAACCGGCCGAGCGAGGAAACCACGACGGCGTGCAACCCACGTCGCGAATGCCAGGAGAGCGTGCCATGTCATCCGCTGCCTCGGGATATTTCCGTCGCCTCGGCCGCCGGCTCACCGCGGATATCGACCACCTGGACGCCGAGGAGCTGGCCGAGTCGGCCGAGGCCTCCGGCGCCTGTCGCGCCTCCGAATGCCGCCGCGGCGAAGAGGTCTCCATGCTCGGCAGGCTGCGCAGCGTCGAGGCCTGCTCCAAGGCGGCGGGCGCCGCCATCGAGGCCGAGCTCTTCGACGGCACCGACGCCATCACCCTGGTGTGGATCGGGCGCAAGCGGATCCCCGGGATCGAGCCGGGCCGCAAGATCCTGGTCCGCGGCCGGGTCGGCGAGCGGGACGGCCGCAAGGTGATCTTCAACCCCTACTACGAACTGCGTGGGAACAGCTGACGTATGCCGACCAGTGACGACACCGGGACCCGCGACGAGCCCGAGGCCGAAGCGGAGACCCGAGCGGAGCGCTCCGAACAGACCGTTCTGGAACAGCTCGGCGGCATCAGCGGCCTGATCTACTCCACCCTCCCGGTCCTGGTCTTCGTGCCGGTGAACACGCTGTGGGGGCTCACCGCCGCGGTCTGGGCCGCGCTCGGGGTGGCGGCCGCGATCCTGGTCTGGCGGCTGGTCCGGCGCAGCCCGATCCAGCCCGCCATCTCCGGCTTCATCGGCGTCGGGATCTGCGCCTTCATCGCCTACCGGGTCGGCGAGGCCAAGGGCTACTTCCTGTTCGGCATCTACACCAGCCTGGTCTATGCCGGGATCTTCCTGGCCTCGATCCTGGTGCGCAGGCCGCTGGTCGGGGTGCTCTGGGGCGTGCTGAACGGCCACGGGGCCACCTGGCGGGAGCAGCCCGCCGTCGTGCGGCTCTACGACCTCGCCACGCTGGCCTGGGTGCTGGTCTTCGGCGCCCGCTACCTGGTGCAGTCCGAGCTGTACGACACCGACCACACCGGCTGGCTCGCGGTCGCCAGGATCGCCATGGGGTGGCCGCTGACCGCGGTCGCGCTGGTGGTCACCGTGTGGGCGGTGCGCCGGGCCGGGCACGCCCCGGTCAAGTCCGCGAAGTCCGTCGGGCGGCACGCCGCCCGCTAGGGGGTGCCATCCCCACCGGGAGGTGGGGGTGTTCCCCACCCTGGGGTACCTGTTTCCGAGGTCCGTTCCGACGGACGATTTTCTCGTCACCGAAAACGAACGGCGAGAAAGGACCTCGGAGCAATGGCCACCGAGCACACCACCGCGATCCACTCCACCCGGACCTCCTCGAGCCGTTCCGGCGCCGCCAACTCCGAGAGCCGCCGGGTCGCCGCCGAGCTCGACGGCCTGATCGGCCCGGCCGCCGCGGGCGACCAGCGGGCGGTCGGTGACATCCTGCGGATCGTGCAGCCGCTGGTGCGCCGCTACTGCCTGGCCCGGCTCGGCAACAGCAGCCACCTGCAGGTGACCGCCGACGACGTGGTGCAGGAGATCCTGATCGCCACCGTCAAGGCCATCCCGCGCTACCAGGACCAGGGCAAGTCCTTCCTGGCCTTCGTCTACGGCATCGCCGCCAACAAGGTCGCCGACGCCTTCCGCCGCGGCCAGCTGACCGCCTACCCGACCGCCGAGCTGCCGGAGACCGCCTGCTCGGCCGCGGGCCCGGAGGAGTGGGCGCTGGCCGCGGAGCGCAGCACCGAGACCCGCGAACTGATGAAGGTGCTCGCCCCCGCGCACCGCCAGGTGCTGGTCATGCGGATCGTGCTCGGGCTGAGCGCGGCGGAGACCGCCGAGGCCATCGGCACCAGCGCGGGCGTGGTCCGGGTCATGCAGCACCGCGCGCTGAACAAGCTGCGCAAGGAACTGCAGGCCGCTTAAGGGCGGATGCCGTGGTCCGCCAGGGCGACGCGGAGGTCCTCCTCCGCCTCCACCGAGGCCACGAAGAGCAGTTCGTCGTCGCCCTCGAAGGGGTCGTCGGCCTGCGGCACGATCACCCGACCCCCGCGCAGGATCGTCACCAGCGCGGTGTCCCGCGGCAGCCGCAGCGAGCGGACCGGCTTGCCCGCCAGCGCGGTGTCGTTCGGCAGCGTGATCTCCACCAGGTTCGCCTGCCCCTGCCGCAGCGTCATCAGCCGCACCAGGTCGCCGACCGAGACCGCCTCCTCCACCAGCGAGGCCAGCAGCCGCGGGGTGGAGACGGCGACGTCCACCCCCCAGGACGAATCGAAGAGCCACTCGTTGCGCGGATCGTTCACCCGCGCCACCACCCGGCTCACCCCGAACTCGGTCTTGGCCAGCAGGCTGTGCACCAGGTTCACCTTGTCGTCGCCGGTCGCGGCGATGACCACCTCGTAGGTCTCCATTCCCGCCTCCTCCAGCAGGGAGAGCTCGCAGGCGTCGGCGTGCACCCAGATCGCGTCCGGGATCGCCTCCTCGTCGAGGTGCGACAGCTCCCGCTCCAGCAGCATGACCCGGTGCCCGCCGCGCAGCAGCTCCCGCGCGATCGAGCGCCCGACGGCGCCCGCTCCGGCAATCGCGACCTTCATCCTCAGTCCTCGCTCGCGGGGGGTTTGGCGGCCATGGCGACGGCCTCGCCGACGCTGCCGGAGGGCACCGCCACGTAGACGACGTCGTCGGCCTGCACGATGGTCTTGGTGTCCGGCAGCAGCCCGCGGCCGAAGCGCAGCACGAACGCCACCCGCACGCCGACCGCGCGCTCCAGGTCGCGCACGGTCCGGCCGAACCACTCCTCGTGCAGCACCAGCTGGGTGACCGCGACCGTCCCGGTGGGGTCGCGCCAGGTGGTGGTGCTGCTGTCGGCGATCAGGGTGCGCAGGAAGCGGTCGGTGGTCCAGGGCACGGTGGCGATGGTCGGGATGCCGAGCCGCTCGTAGACGGCGGCGCGCTTGGCGTCGTAGATCCGGGCGACGACCCGCTCCACGCCGAACATCTCGCGCGCCACCCGCGCGGAGATGATGTTGGAGTTGTCGCCGGAGGAGACCGCGGCGAAGGCGTCGGCGCGCTCGATCCCGGCCCTGGTGAGCACGTCCCGGTCGAAGCCGACGCCGACCACGGTGGTCCCGGGGAAGTCGGCGCCGAGGCGCAGGAAGGAGCTGGGGTCGCGGTCGATCACCGTGACCTCGTGCCCGACCCGGATCAGCGCCCGGGCCAGCGAGGAGCCGACCCGCCCGCACCCCATGATCACTACGTACACCACAACCTCGTTCCTGAACCGTGGCGCTGGAGGCCACGGCCGCTCCGGCATCCGAACCGTACCGCCCGCGATGTCCTCCCGGCACGTTTCCCCGTGCGGCCGCGTGGCAAACGCCGGGGTGGCCCGCATCGCCTCCATCCGGAAACGCCCCGGTCGCGCGGGCGGGAGACCGGACGGCACTCTATGCTCCCTCCGGTGTCCAAGTTGACGACGGCCGCCAAACGCATGCTGCTCGGCAGGCCGTTCCGCAGCGATTCGCTGGGTCACACCCTGCTCCCGAAGCGGATCGCGCTGCCGGTCTTCGCCTCCGATGCGATGTCGTCGGTGGCGTACGCGCCGGAGGAGATCTTCCTGGTGCTCTCCGCCGCCGGGCTCTCCGCCTACCTGTACGCGCCGTGGGTCGGGCTGGCGGTCGCGGCGGTCATGGCCGTCGTGGTCGCCAGTTACCGGCAGAACGTGCACGCCTACCCCTCCGGCGGCGGCGATTACGAGGTCGCCACCACCAACCTCGGCCCGAGCGCCGGGCTCACCGTCGGCAGCGCGCTGCTGGTGGACTACGTGCTGACCGTCGCGGTCTCGATCTCCGCGGCCGCCTCCAACATCGGCTCCGCGATCCCGTTCGTCGCCACCCACAAGGTGCTCTTCGCGGTGGTCGCGATCGCCCTGCTCACCGCGATCAACCTGCGCGGGGTCCGGGAGTCGGGGACCGCCTTCGCGGTCCCCACCTACGCCTTCATCGTCGGCATGTTCGTGATGCTCGGCTGGGGGCTGTTCCAGGTGTACGTGCTCGGCGCGGAGCTGCACGCGGAATCGGCGGGGTTCGGGCTGGAGGCCGAGGAGGAGCACCTCTACGGCATCGCCTTCGCCTTCCTGATCGCGCGCGCCTTCTCCTCCGGCTGCGCCGCGCTGACCGGCGTCGAGGCGATCAGCAATGGCGTCCCCGCCTTCCGGAAGCCGAAGTCGCGCAATGCCGCGACCACGCTGCTGCTGCTCGGCGGGATCGCGGTGGCGCTGCTCATGGGCATCATCCTGCTGGCCGAGCGGATCGGCGTCGTCTACGCGCACGACCCGGCGCACCTGATCGGCGCGCCCGCCGACTACCACCAGAAGACGCTGATCGCCCAGCTCGCCGAGGCCGTCTTCGCGGGCTTCCCGGTCGGCTTCTTCTTCATCACCATCGTCACCGCGCTGATCCTGGTGCTCGCGGCGAACACCGCCTTCAACGGCTTCCCTGTCCTCGGCTCGATCCTGGCGCAGGACCGCTACCTGCCCCGGCAGCTGCACACCCGCGGCGACCGGCTGGCCTTCAGCAACGGCATCCTCTTCCTCTCCGGCGCCGCCATCGCCTTCGTCGTGCTCTTCGGGGCCGAGGTGACCAAGCTCATCCAGCTCTACATCGTCGGCGTCTTCGTCTCGTTCGTGCTCAGCCAGACCGGCATGCTGCGGCACTGGACCCGGCTGCTGCGCACCGAGACCGACACCGACCACCGCAAGCGGATGAAGCGCTCCCGGGTGATCAACGCCATCGGCCTCTCCGCCACCGGGACCGTCCTGGTGATCGTGCTGATCACCAAGTTCTTCGCGGGCGCCTACATCGCCATCTTCCTGATGGTCGCGATCTTCGTGGTGATGAAGATGATCAGGAAGCACTACGACTCGGTCGCCCGCGAGCTGGCCGAGACCGAGTGGGACGGCGTGCTGCCCAGCCGTTCGCACGCCATCGTGCTGGTCTCCACGCTGCACCTGCCCACCCGCCGCGCGCTCGCCTTCGCCAGGGCGACCCGGCCGGACACCCTGGAGGCGGTGACGGTGAACGTGGACGACGCCGACACCCGCAAACTGGTCCGCGAGTGGGAGCGCAGCGACATGGCGGTGCCGCTCAAGGTGGTCGAATCGCCGTACCGGGAGATCACCAAACCGGTGCTCGACTACGTCAAGCGGGTGCGCAAGGACGCCCCGCGCGAGGTGGTCACCGTGTTCATCCCGGAGTACGTGGTCGGCCACTGGTGGGAGCAGGTGCTGCACAACCAGTCCGCGCTGCGGCTCAAGGGCAGGCTGCTCTTCGAGCCCGGCGTCATGGTGACCAGCGTGCCGTGGCAGCTCAGCTCCTCGGCCAAGGCCAGGAAGCAGGGCGTGGTGGACGCGCCCGGCTCGGTGCGCCGCGGCTACGAGGACCGGCCGTGAGCGCGGGCGACGAGTTCGAGGTGCGGCTCGGCGCACCGGGGCACGGCGGCTTCTGCGTCGGCAGGCACGAGGGGCGGGTGGTCTTCGTCCGGCACGGGCTGCCGGGGGAACTGGTGCGCGCCAGGGTGACCGAGGACCGGGGCGGCTCCTTCGCCCGCGCCGACGCCGTCGAGATCCTGGAGGGGGCCGCCGGGCGGGTGCGGGCCACCTGCCCGGTCTCCGGACCCGGCGGGGCAGGCTGCTGCGACCTCACGCACGCCACCCCCGCACTGCAGCGGGAGCTCAAGGCGAGCGTGGTCGCCGAGCAGTTGCGGCGGATCGCGCTGCTGGAGCGGGAGGTCACCGTGGAGCCGCTCGGGCCGCCCGCGGAGACCGGCGGCTGGCGCACCAGGGTCCGGCTGGTGGTCGACGCCGCGGGCCGCGCCGGGGTGCACGGCCACCGGAGCGCGGAGATCGTGCCCGACCTGCGCTGCCCGCAGCCGGTCGCGGGCGCGGTCGACGGCCTGGAGCAGGAGCGATTCACGCCGGGGGCGGACCTGGTGATCGCCGTCGACTCGGCGGGGACCAGGCACGTGGTCGAGCTCGCGCCGCCCGCACCGGTGGCAGCGGCGGGTGGGCGCAGGCGCCGGGCGGAGCAGTCGCGGCGCAATGCCGCGGCCCGGCGCACCGCCGCGCACGCGCACCGCGCCACCCGCTTGCTGGACGGCGACGGCACCGCCGTGCAGCGGGTGCGGGAGCGGCGCTGGGAGCTGCCCGCCACCGCCTTCTGGCAGGCGCACCGGGCGGCGCCGGAGTACTACTCCGACCGGGTCGCCGAGTGGGCCGGACAGGCGCCGGGGCAGCGGGCCTGGGATCTGTACAGCGGCGCCGGGGTCTTCGCGGCCCGGCTGGCCGAGCAGGTGGGGCCCGGTGGTGCGGTGCACGCGGTGGAGTCCGCGCCCGGGCCGGTCGCCGCGGGCCGCGCCGCGCTGGCCGACCTGCCCTGGGTCGACCTGGAGGTGCTCCGCGTCGACCAGTGGTTCGCCGCCCGCCCTCCGCGCCCCGATGTCGTCGTGCTCGACCCGCCGCGGTCGGGCGCGGGCCGCGAGGTCGTCGGGGCGCTCACCGCCGCGGGCCCGGCCCGGATCGTGCACATCGGCTGCGACCCCGCCGCCTTCGCCCGCGACGTCGGGCTGTACCGCGAGGCCGGGTACGAGCTCACCGAGCTGCGCGCGGTCGACGCCTTCCCCGGCACGCACCACGTGGAGTGCCTGGCCCTGCTGGAGCGCTGACCGGCCGCCCGGGCTCGCCGGCGGTGCCGTTCACCGCGCGCGCCACCCCGGCCCGCTGTGCCCGAGAGCGCCGGTCGGCCGCGCCGCCCGCCGGAGCGCGCCCCGCCCCGCGCGGCCTCGCAGCCGTTCGCCGGTCAGTCGGCGTCGCGCTCGCTCTCCGGCGCTGCCAACTCCCAGGTCACTTGCAGGTGCGCACTGATCTCCTGCTCGCCGAGCTCGACCGGCACCGAGGACGACTCCGCCGCACCGGCCGCCGCCGACACCATCCGCAGCTGCGGCACCGGCCCGCCCGCGCCCGCGCTCTCGGCGATGTCCCGCACGGGACCCAGTGCGCGCCCGGCCTTCCTGGCGTACCGCTCCGCCTTGGCCAGCGCGTTCTCCCAGGCCGCGTCGCGGGCGGTGACCAGCACCGCCTCCGGGTCGGCGAGGCCGAAGGTGAGCCCGCCGAGCCGGACGTCGTCACCGCCCGCCGCCACCGCGGCCGCGATGATCACGGCCGGGCCGGGGTCGGCGTCGTCGGCGAGGTCGCGCAGCGACACCACCAGCGCGGCGTCCGCGACGTAGCCGACGATCTGCGCGCCGCGCTCCTGCTGCCAGGTGGTCTCGGTGCGCACCGAGAGCCTGCTGGTGCCGATGTCGGCGGCGCGCACGCCGTGCGCGCGCAGCGCGGCGGTGACCGCGGCGATCCGCTCGCCCGCGCCGCCGTAGGCGACCGCGACGGTGTCGGCGCGGGTCTCCACCGCGATGTCCACCCGCATGACGTCCGGCACACTGCGGGCGGTTCCGTGCCCGGTCACCGTGATCGTCCCCGCGGCCCGCTTCTTGCCGCTCACTGCCGCTCCCCTCGCCGTGGTCGCCGTCGCTGTGATTCTCCCGGCACGGCGGCGGGGGCGGGTGAGCGGGTACCGTGAATCGAAACGCACCGCGCGGCGCCCAGCCCCGTTCGCGCCCGCGGTCGCCGGTTCGCCCCGTACGGCGGCGTCCGTAGACTGTTCCGAATCACATGGGTTGTCCGGAGGGAGCGAAGTCAGGTGGGAGTGCTTTCCCGGGTCGAGACGCCCGAAGACCTCCGCGGGCTGACCGTGCCGCAGCTGCGTGAGCTGGCGGCCGACATCCGCGAGTTCCTGGTCGAGAAGGTGGCGGCGTCCGGAGGCCACCTCGGGCCGAACCTCGGCGTCGTCGAGCTGACCATCGCGCTGCACCGGATCTTCGACTCGCCCGCCGACCCGATCATCTTCGACACCGGGCACCAGGCCTACGTGCACAAGATCCTGACCGGGCGCAAGGACGGCTTCGACACGCTGCGCAAGCAGGGCGGGCTCTCCGGGTACCCGAGCCGCGCCGAGAGCCCGCACGACTGGGTGGAGTCCTCGCACGCCTCCGCCGCGCTCTCCTACGCCGACGGCCTGGCCAAGGCGTTCGCGCTGACCGGGCAGGAGCGGCACGTGGTCGCGGTGGTCGGCGACGGCGCGCTCACCGGCGGCATGTGCTGGGAGGCGCTGAACAACATCGCGGGCGCGCAGGACCGGCCCGTGGTGATCGTCGTCAACGACAACGGCCGCTCCTACGCGCCCACCATCGGCGGCCTGGCCGAGCGGCTCACCGCGCTGCGCACCCAGCCCGCCTACGAGCACGCGCTGGACGCGGGCAAGCGGCTGATCAAGAGCATCCCGCGGGTGGGGGACTCCGCCTACTCGATGGTGCACGCGGTGAAGGCGGGCATCAAGGACGCGGTGAGCCCGCAGGAGCTCTTCGGCGACCTCGGCCTCAAGTACGTCGGCCCGGTCGACGGCCACGACGTGGTCGCGATGGAGGCGGCGCTGCGCCGGGCCAAGGACTTCGGCGGCCCGGTGGTGGTGCACGCGGTCACCCAGAAGGGCCGCGGCTACGCCCCCGCGGAGAACCACCTCGCCGACCAGATGCACGCCTGCGACCCGATCGACCCGCTCACCGGCGAGGCGCTCGGCGGGCCCAAGGCGCGCGGCTGGACCTCGGTCTTCTCCGAGGAGCTGATCGCGCAGGCCGAGCGCCGCAGCGACGTGGTGGCGATCACCGCCGCCATGCCAGGCCCGACCGGGCTGGCCGCCTTCGGCGAGCGTTTCCCGGACCGGATGTTCGACGTCGGCATCGCCGAGCAGCACGCCATGGCGTCGGCGGCCGGGCTCGCGCTCGGCGGCATGCACCCGGTGGTGGCGATCTACTCGACCTTCCTTAACCGGGCCTTCGACCAGCTGCTCATGGATGTCGCGCTGCTCGAGCAGCCGGTCACGCTGGTGCTGGACCGGGCCGGGATCACCGGCAGCGACGGGGCCAGCCACAACGGGATGTGGGATCTCTCGGTGCTCGGCATCGTGCCCGGCATCCGGGTGGCCGCGCCAAGGGACGCGGCGACGCTGCGCGAGGAGCTGGGCGAGGCGCTCGCCGTCACCGACGGGCCGACCGCGCTGCGCTTCCCCAAGGGCAGTGTGGGCGATGACATTCCGGCCGTGGAGCGGTTGGAGGGGTTGGACGTGCTGCGGCTCGCCGACCCGGAGGCGGATTCCGCCCGCACCGCGCGCGGGGACGTGCTGCTGCTCGCCGTCGGCGCCTTCGCCGGTACCGCGCTGGAGGCGGCCGAGATCCTGCACGCCGAGGGGTGGTCGGTCACCGTCGTCGACCCGCGCTGGGTGCTGCCGGTCTCCGACACCGTCGTGAAGTTGGCCGAGAACTACCGCCTCGTCGTCACCCTCGAGGACGGCGGGCTGCACGGCGGAATCGGCGCCACCGTCTCCGCCCGGCTCCGCGCCGCCGCGCTCGACGTGCCCACGCGGGATATCGGTGTGCCGCAAGAGTTCCTGGACCACGCCTCGCGCGGGCAGGTGCACGCCGAACTCGGCCTCACCGCCCCCGACATTTCCCGCCGAATCACCGGCTGGCTCTCGGCAGGATAAGGCGCCTCGCCCGTATATCGCATCGCCGCAAGCGGCGGCTCGACTACTTCGCGCACCGCCCTGCGCAAGCGGTGGTGCGTGCGTGCGCACTGCGTGAGCCGCAGTTCAATCTGGCTGCGCACCCTACTGCGCAATCGAGTCGAGCCGCCGCTTGCGGCGATGCGATATAGGCGTTAGTCCGCGGCGGGGGCGGGCAGCGCGGCCACCAGGCGGGGGACGGCGAGTTCGCGCTGCCAGGGGCGCGCGGCGCCCGCGGCGAGAAACGCTTCGACCGCGTCGGCCAGCGTTTCGGACTCCTCGTACGACGAGATCCCGTCCCAGCACAACCGACGGACCAACTCCGGCGACAGCAGGTTCTCGACCGGAACCGAGTGCTCCTCGGACAATTCCCCCATCGCCGCCCGAGCACGAGCCAACCGCGCGGCAGCGACGGGATCCCGCCGCTCCCACCGATTGACCGGCGGCGGCCCGTCGTACGGCTGCGCCGTCGGCGGCAACTCCCCGTCGGCGAGCGCCCGCGCCCGGTCCACCGCCCCCAACCACTCCCGCGAGTACCGCCGCTGCCGCGGCCCCCCGAATACCGGCAGCGCACGCAACTGCGCGATGTTCCGCGGATCCGCCGCCGCGGCCGCCACGATCGCCGAGTCCGGCAGGATGCGGGAAGGCGCCACGTCCCGGCCCCGAGCCAGCTCGTCCCTGGTCACCCACAGCTCCCGCACCACGGCCAACTGCCTGGCCCGCCGCAGCGTGTGGATCCCGGAGGTGCGCCGCCACCGATCCGGCCGCAGCGGCGCCGGCTTGCTCAACCGCACGTGCTCGAACTCCTGCGCCGCCCACTCGCCCTTGCCCTGCGCCTCGAGCTCCGCCGCGACCGCGTCGCGCAGCTCGAGCAGCAGCTCGACGTCGAGCGCGGCGTAGTTCAGCCACTCCGCGGGCAGCGGCCGGGTGGACCAGTCGGCCGCCCCGTGCCCCTTGCGCAGCCCGCGCCCGAGCAGGTTCTCCACCATCGCCGCGAGTCCGACCCGCTCGAAACCGGCCAGCCGCCCGCCCAATTCGGTGTCGAAGAGGGTGTGCGGGTGCAGCCCGAGGTCGGCGAGGCCGGGCAGGTCCTGGTCCGCCGAGTGCAGTACCCACTCCAGCCCGTTGACGGCGTCGGCGAGCGGCCCGAGCGCGTCGGTCACCGGGATGGGGTCGATCAGCACCGTGCCCGCCCCGGCCCGGCGCAACTGGATCAGGTAGGCCCGCGCGGAGTACCGGAATCCGGAGGCGCGCTCGGCGTCGACGGCCAGCGGGCCGGTGCCCGCGGCGAGCCGGGCGGCGGCCGCCGCGACCTCGGCGGGAGTACCGAGCACGGGCGGCAGTCCGTCGGCGGGGGCGAGCAGAGGCTCCGCGGGGCTGTCGTCGGCTACCGGCATAGCCCAGAACAATACGTGGCGGTCAGGTCCGTTCGTGATCGATGTGCGGCTGCGGTGGCAAACTCGTGATCCCGGCCGGTGGCAGCCCCGCCGAGTAGGCCAGCACCTCGCAGAAGGCCTCCACGTGGCCGCGCATCTCGGCGGTGACCGCGGTCCAGGACGCCCGCAGCTCCAGCTGGTGCGCCCGCGGCGGCCCGGCGATGTCGCCGTACCGCACCGAGCTGGTGCTGGTCACGGTGCCGCCGAGCGCGGTGAAGGGGTCCGGTCTGGATTCCAGCGCGTCGACCAGCCAGCTCCAGGCCACCTCGGGGAGCAGCGGGTCGGTGGCGAGCGAGGCGTCGATGTCGGCCTGCAGGTAGGCCACGAGCCGGAACGTGCCGTGCCAGGTCTCGTCGCCGTCCGGGTCGTGCAGCAGGATCAGCCTGCCGAAGGCGTCGCCCTCGGAGTCGGTCGGGACGGTTGCCGCGTCGGGGTGCGCCACCTCGGCGCCGAGCGCGTAGGAGTACGGCGCCAGCCGCTGCGGCGGGCGAATGGGCGCCAGCTCGATCCGAGGATGCACGGTTGCGGACCCCATCGCTTCGACCGCGGCGCGAAAGGAAGCGGGTTCGCCGGCCGGCTCTTCGGCCGGTGCGGCGCCCTCGCGGAAGTCGAGCGGTGTCACACCGACCGACGGTAGACGGTGACGTTTCGCCGCGGGCGGAGGCGCGCCGCCTACGATGGCGGGGATGAGTACGCACACCCGCCGCCGGTTGTCCGATGCCCCCTTCCTGGCCGCCGCGACCGGCGCCGAGCCGAGCCGAAGGCCCGTCTGGTTCATGCGCCAGGCGGGCCGGTCGCTCCCGGAGTACCGGGAGCTGCGCAAGGGCATCGGCATGCTCGAGTCCTGCTTCGACCCGGAACTGGTCTGCGAGATCACCATGCAGCCGGTGCGCAGGCACGGCGTCGACGCCGCGATCCTCTTCTCCGACATCGTCGTTCCGCTCAAGGCCGCTGGCGTCGACCTGGACATCGTGCCCGGCGTCGGACCGGTGGTCGCGCAGCCGGTGCGCACCGTCGCCGACGTGCGGGCGCTGCCGCGGCTGCGGCCGGAGGAGGTGGGCGCGGTGAGCGAGGGCGTCCGGCTGCTCACCGCCGCGCTCGGTACCACCCCGCTGATCGGCTTCGCGGGCGCGCCCTTCACGCTCGCCTCCTACCTGGTCGAGGGCGGGCCGTCCAAGCACCACGAGCGCACCAAGGCCATGATGTACGCCGACCCGGAGACCTGGCACGCCCTGCTCGGCCTGCTCACCGACGTCACCATCGCCTTCCTGCGCGCGCAGATCGAGGCCGGGGTGGACGCGCTGCAGCTCTTCGACTCCTGGGCGGGCGCGCTCTCCGCCGCCGACTACCGGCGCTACGTGCTGCCGCACTCCGAGCGGGTCTTCGCCGAGCTGGCCGCGAGCGGACTGCCGCGCATCCATTTCGGCGTCGGCACCGGCGAGCTGCTCGGCGCCATGGGCGAGGCGGGCGCCGACGTGGTCGGGGTGGACTGGCGGGTGCCGCTCGACGAGGCGGCGCGCCGGGTCGGGCCGGGCAAGGCGCTGCAGGGCAACCTGGACCCCGCCGTCCTCTTCGCGGGCTACGACGCCGCCGCCACGCAGACCAGGCGGATCCTGGACGAGGCCGACGCGGCCAAGGCGCTCGGCGCCACCGGGCACATCTTCAACCTGGGCCACGGCGTGCTGCCGGACACCGATCCCGGCGTCCTCACCGCCCTCGTGCAGCTGGTGCACGAACTCTGAGCCGGGTGCGGCTACCGTCGATGCCATGAGGATCGCGGTGGCCGGTGGTGGGATCAGCGGACTGGTGGCGGCCTACCGGCTGCGCACCCTGCTCGGCGCGGCGGCGCGGATCACCGTGCTGGAGGCGAGCCCGCGCGTCGGCGGGGTGCTGCACACCGGCGAATTGGCCGGTGGCCCGGTCGATCTCGGCGCGGAGGCGTTCGTTGGGCGGCGGCCCGAGGTGCCCGCGCTGCTCGCCGAGCTCGGGCTCGACGACCAGCTCGTCACGCCGTCCGGGCTGCGGCCGCTGGTCTGGGCCGGGGGGCGGGCACACGCGCTGCCGGAGCGCACGCTGATGGGCATTCCGTCCTCGGCGGAGACGCTGCGCGGGCTGGTCGACGCGGCCGGGCTGGAACGGGTCCGCACCGAGCCGGAACGGCCGCTGGAGTGGGTGGCCGGCGGCGATGTCGACGTGTACTCCCTGGTGGCCGAGCGGTTCGGGGCGCAGGTGGCGGAGCGGTCGGTGGACCCGCTGCTCGGCGGGGTGTACGCGGGGAGTTCCCGATCGATCGGGGTGCGGGCCGCGCTGCCGCAGCTCGCCGCCGCGCTGGACCGCGGCGCCGCGAGCCTCACCGCCGCGGTGACCTCCGTGCTGCCGCCGCCCTCCACCGCGCCGGTCTTCGGCGGGCTGCGGGACGGGTATCGGGTGCTGCTGGACGCCCTGGCGGCGCGGGCCGGGGCCGATATCCGCACCGGTGCCGCGGTGCGCTCGCTGGCCCGCACCGAGCACGGGTGGGTGCTCGACCCGATCGGCGAGGTGGACGCCGTCGTGCTCGCTACCCCCGCGCCGGTCACCGCGCGGCTCCTCGCGCCGGTCGCCCCGGAGGCGAGCGCCGCCGCCGGGGCCGTCGAGCTGTCCTCGTCGGTGGTCGTGGCGCTGTCGCTGCCCGGCGACACCGCGCTGCCGGAGAACTCCGGCGTGCTGATCGCCACCGGGGAGGGGCTGCGCGCGAAGGCGTTCACCCTGTCCAGCCGGAAGTGGCCGCACCTCGCCGCGCGCGGTGGCGCGCTCGTCCGCGCCTCGTTCGGGCGGTTCGGTGATCCGGGGCCGCTCTCCTGGACCGACGAGGAACTCGTCGCCGCCGCCGTCGAGGATCTGGGGCTCGTGACGGGTGTGCCCATCGTCCCGGACGGGTTCGCTGTGCAGCGCTGGCCCGGTGGGCTCGCCCAGTACGCGCCGGGGCACACCGAGCGGATCGCCGCCCTGGAGTCCGGCGTCGCAGACCTCCCCGGCCTCGCCGTCGCCGGTGCTTACCTCCATGGGGTGGGCGTCCCCGCCTGCGTGGCCTCCGGCACCGCCGCCGCTACTCGCGCGGCCGCCGTCCTCGTCTGAGCGTTCGCCTCCGGCGGTATGTCGCCCGCTTCGCGCTCGACCGAGTTGTCCGCTCGTGGACGTCGGACCGGATGTCCGGACGCGTGCGGGCGCGCAGCCGCTGAGCGCTGATCTGTCGCGCGCGCATATCAATCGAGCCCGCCGATCGGTCGAGCCCGCCGATCAAGTCGAGCGCGCCGATCGGTCGAGCGCGGAGCGGGCGATTCGGGGGACGCCGGGACCGGGTGGGGCGATGGGGCGCACACCCCGCACTACGGGCGCGGTGCGGGTGGCACCATGGACCCATGGCACGACTCGATTACCAGGCCCTCAACTCCACCATCCGGTACCTGATGTTCTCTGTGTTCCAGGTGCGCCCCGGAGTGCTCGGCGACGACCGCGAGGCCGCCCTGAAGCAGGCGCGAGCCTTCTTCGAGGGCCTGGACGACCGCGACGTGGTACTCCGCGGCATCTACGACGTCTCCGGCCTGCGCGCCGACGCCGACTTCATGCTCTGGACGCACGCCGAGCGGGTCGAGGACCTGCAGACCGTCTACGCCGACTTCCGCCGCACCACCGAGCTGGGCAGGGCCAGCACCCCGGTGTGGAGCAATGTCGCGCTGCACCGCCCCGCCGAGTTCAACAAGAGCCACATCCCGGCCTTCCTGGCCGGCGAGGAGCCGGGCGCCTACATCTGCGTCTACCCGTTCGTGCGCTCCTACGAGTGGTACCTGCTCCCGGACGAGGAGCGCCGCAAGATGCTCGCCGACCACGGCAAGGAAGCCCGCGGCTACCCGGACGTGCGCGCCAACACGGTCAGTTCGTTCGCGCTCGGCGACTACGAGTGGATCCTCGCCTTCGAGGCCCCCGAGCTGCACCGCATCGTCGACCTCATGCGCGACCTGCGGGCCACCGAGGCCAGGCTGCACGTGCGCGAGGAGATCCCCTTCTACACCGGCCCGCGGGTGGAGCTGGAGGCGCTCGTCGCGGCGCTGCCCTGAGCGGACGTCCCAGTTCGGGTACCCGAGGTTTTCGGGGCGTGCGCACCCGGCACACCGCTCGCTACCCTTCGGACGGCGCCGCGCCGATCCCGTGTGCCGAGCCGCTGTCCGAGGGGTGCGGCGACGGGACGCGGAGATCGACCCCGCGCCGCTCCACCGTCGGGCCGCGACGGGCGCGCTGGTCAGGTGCCGGATGCGCCCCCCGCGAGCTCTCACCGCGGCCGGTTCAGGCCTACGGCTGCGCGGGGTGCAGGGTGAGCGCGATCGAGTTGATGCAGTAGCGCTTGTCGGTGGGGGTGTCGTACCCCTCGCCCTCGAACACGTGGCCCAGGTGGCTGTGGCAGTTCGCGCACAGCACCTCGACCCGGCGCATGCCGAGCGTGTCGTCGGCGCGCAGGATGACGGCGTCCGAGTCGGCGGGGTCGAAGAACGAGGGCCAGCCGCAGTGCGAGTGGAACTTCTCGGTGCTGCGGAACAGCTCGGAGCCGCAGGCGCGGCAGCTGTAGACGCCCTCGGTCTCGGTGTCGGTGTACTCGCCGACGAAGGGCCGCTCGGTGGCGGCCTCGCGGAGCACCGCGAATTCGGCGGGGTTCAGCTTGGCCCGCCACTCCTGCGGGGTGAGCTGGATACGCGGAGCGGGAAGCGACGTCTCGGCATCGGTCATACCCCGAGGTTAACCGCGTGCCGCTCGGCGTGTCTCCGGCGCAGGTGAGCCGTCCCGGCGGTCAGGTGCGGTGGCCCGCGGGAACCTCGGCGGTCGGCGGGGCGGGCTCGGCCGTCGCGGCCGGGTCCTTCGCGGCGGCCGGGCCCGCGGCGCCGGTGCCCTCCGCCCGCTGCGGGTCGCCCACCGGGCCGCGCGGATCGGGTGCGGTGCGCATCCAGTCCTGGTCCAGCCCCTTGTCCAGGGTCCCCGCGGCGCGCGCCGCCAGGTACCGGTCGGCGAGCACGCAGAACACGACCAGCAGCAGCAGCCCCCAGCCGAAGGTGATGCGCAGGTACTCCAGGTTGCGCCCGATGTCCTGCCAGCGGTCCGAAAGCCACTTGTCGTAGCTCATGAACCCGAAGATGGCGAGCCAGGCGGGCCAGTTGCGCAGCACCGAGTTCCGCAGCACCACCGTCATCAGGAACGGGAAGAGCATCATCGAGTAGTACATCTGGCCCAGCGAGGGCAGCAGGAACGACGCGGTCAGCAGCACACCCGAGGCGGTGCAGACGAAGAACAGCTCGTCCTCGCGGTAGTACCGGTACAGCAGCCACAGCGAGCCGAGCACGATCAGCCCCATGGTGATCCGCATACCCCAGGTCAGCCACGGTGGCAGCCCGTAGTACTCGGCATTGCCGGAGATCGCGCTGTTGAAGTAGTCGCGAGTCTCCATCAGGTACGGCCCGACGCGGGTGAAGAACTTCTCCGGGTCGACCATGAGCGGCCAGGCCGCGGCGGTCAGCGCCACCGGGACGCCCGCCGCGGTGATGAACACCTTCCACTGTCCGCGCGCCGCCGCTATCAGCAGCAGTGGCGCGAGCGTCGGTTTCACCGCGATCGTCAACCCCAGCACCGCGCCCGCCCACAGGTCGCGCCGGGCCAGGATCAGGTGCAGGAAGATCAGCTCACCGAGCAGCAGGCAGCCGTTCACATTGGTGAAGACCAGCGTGTTGATCACGGTCTCGGAGGCGAACATGGCCAGCAGCAGCGCGGGCGCGGCGACCGAGTTCAGGGTGTAGCGGAACAGCTTGAGCAGCAGGTACCAGGCGATCAGGATGGCGACCGCGTTCAACAGGATGAACAGCCAGCGCGACTTCTCGTAGTCGATGATCGCGACCGGGGCGATCAGCAGCGTGCCGCTCGGCGGGTACAGGTAGTGCGGATCGACGGAGTCGAAGTTGGCGGTGTAGACGGGGTTGCCGTTGAGAAACTGGAACGACGCGTTGTACACCGGCCGGTAGTCGTCGGTGACGAATCCGTTGACAGCCTTGATGAAGACCCGGTGCAGCACCGTCATGACCGCCAGCGGCCACAGGGCGAACCGGATCACCTCGGCGGTGGTGCGAGCCGTGCGTGGCTCGAGCTGTCGAAGGAGCACCCGGGCACGGTACACCGGAAGCGGGGCGCGGTGGTTGCCGGGACCGGCCCGGCGGCGGCTTACGCCCGGGTCAGGCGGGGCAGGCCGAGCCGTCCTGCGGGAGCCGCGCCTCGTTCAGGTACTCCACCACGGCGCGCTGCCCGCACCCGGAGCGCGCGCTCACCGGATGCCCCCAGCCCTGCCAGCGCAGCACCGCGGTGCGGGCGCCCGCACCGGCCAGCGCACCGGTCACCGCGGCCTGCCCGACCCCGCCCGCCACCGGGTCGGCGGCGCCGTCCAGTACCAGCACCGGGAGCTCGAAGTCGGCGAGCGCCGCGGGCGGCGACCCCACCGGCCAGGCGGAGCAGGTGAGCAGCCCCAGCGCGGCGCTGCGGCCGAACACCGGGTACTTGCCGCCCCACTCCGCGGCGAGCTCGACGGCCCGGCTCGGCGGCGGTGGCTGCCTGATGTCGGCGCAGCGGTTGACGAACTCGCCGTCGTTGGCGATCGCCGCCGACTGCCGCTGGCTCAGCGCGAGCAGCGGGCCGCGGTTGCCGCGCCCGGCGGCGGCCAGCGCGTCGGCGAGCTCGGGCACCCGGTCGGCCTGGTCGGCGCGCGGGCTGCCGAGGAAGCCGGTGAGCGCGGTGGTGACGGCGCTCGCGGAGAGCTCGCCGAGCTGCCCGGCCGCGGCCCGGTTCACCAGGTCGGTGACGGCGGCCCTCGGGTCGGGGCCGAGCGCGCAGTTCAGCGCGGCGCAGCGCTGCGCGAACGCGGTGAGCGCGGCCTCCGCGCCCTGGGCGCGCTGCTCGGCGACGGTGGTGGCGTCGGCGCCGAGGCTGGTGGGGGAGTCGAGCACCAGCCGGGCCAGGCGGTCGCCGAACTTGCGGGCGTAGGCGACGGCGACCTCGGCGCCGTTGCCGGTGCCGAGCAGGTCGATGTGGTCGACCTGCCACTCCCGGCGCAGCTGCTCGATGTCGTCGGCCGCGTGCCCGACGTCGAAGGTGTTCTCGTACGGCTGCAGGAAGTCCCGGCAGGCGATGGTGCCGTCCTGGCTGAACTCGACCAGCGCCTCGGCCTGGGCCGCGGCGTCGCCGGGCGACGAGAACTGCGCGTTGTCGGCGAAGCCCTGGCGCACCGCGGCGGGCAGGCAGTCCACCGGCTGCGAGGTGCCGATCCCGCGCCGGTCCACCGCGACGATCGGGCGGGTGGCGAGGATGCCGTTCGGTGCCCCCGCCACCAGTGCGGCGAGCGTGGCGGAGGAGGCGCGGTCGGCGCCGGAGGTGAGGACCAGCGGGGGCGCGTCCACCGGGGTCTGCGGGAGCCGGGCGCGCACCGCGCCGTTGCGGAAGTTGCCGATCACCGTGCCCGCGGTGTCGATCGGGGTGGAGTACTCGGCGCACTCCAGGACGACGCCATTGGGCGGCGCGCCGAGCCCGAGCTGGTCGAAGGTGCCGCGGGTGCAGTCCGACCAGGGCAGGTCGGTGGTCGGCACGGCGGCCCGCGGCGGGGCGGCGGGCGCGGCCGACGGGTCCGCCCCGCCGGGCGCCACCGGGTGCTCGACGGCCACCACGGGCCGATCCGACGGCCCCGCGCCGCAACCGGCGAGCACGAACGTCAGGGAGGTGGCAAGCACGGCGGCCCGGGTCCAGCGCATGCGCTACAGCCTGCCGTATCCCAGCGCTTCTTTCACGAACGGGGTTTCACCGTCGGCCGGGGCGGCCGACCGGACCGGCCGTGACCTGGACGCGCCGGATGCCCGCGGCCGCGATGGTCAGCGGCGGGCCCAGCGCGTCAAGACGGTCCCGTCGTCGTCGAGCAGCACGTGCCGCCGCACCATGGGGTGCGCGGACTCGCCGGGGGACAGCGCGATTCGCCCGCCGGAGCCACCGACCAGGACCGGCGCGGTCGTCACGCACAGCTCGTCCAGCACGTCCGCGTCGACCAGCTCACCGACCAGGTGCGGCCCGCCCTCGCAGAGCACCCGGTACAGCCCCAGCTCGGCCAGCGCGTCCAGCAGCCCGCGCGGGGTGACCGCATGGGTGCCCACCTCGACCACCTTCGCCCCGGCCGCGATGAGCGCCGCCACCCGCTCCGACGGCGCGGAGGCGGTGGTGAGCACGATCGGCGGCACGTCGGTATCGGTGCACAGCCGGGATTCCGGGTCCAGCGCCGCGCTCGCCGTCACCACCGCGATCGGCGGCGGCGCGCCCTCGACGTCGCCGCCGTAGCCGAGCGCGGCCAGCGCGCGCCGCCGCTCCGGGTCGGTGGCCGCGCCGCCGTAGTTCTCCGCCCGCACCGTCCCCGCCCCGACCAGCACCACGTCGGCCAGTTCGCGCAGCACCCCGAACACCCGGCGGTCCGCGGGCGTGCCGAGCCCACCGGAGACGCCGCCGCTGGTCGCTGCGCCGTCGATGCTGGAGACGAAGTTCGCCCGCACCCACGGCGCGTCGAGCCTGCGGGGGTAGCGGTAGAGCCGCGCCAGCTCGTCGTCGTCGACGGCTGTGAGCTGGATCGCATTGTGCGTACGCTGCATGGGGACAGCTCACACCACATCTCTAGGCTTCGTCCATGCCAGCACGCCTCGTCGACCGCCACCCGGAGGTCCCGGCCGACCAGCTCGTCGCCCAGATGGTGCCGCCGCCCATGTTCGACGAGGTCAGCTTCTCCTCCTACATCCCGGACCCGAACGAGCCGAGCCAGGCCGCCGCGGTGCGCAAGGCGGAGGAGTTCGCGGGCGAGATCGCGCGGATCACCAGGGCCGCGGGCAAGAAGAGCCTGTTCGGCAAGAAGAAGCAGGTGAACGGCGCCGGGCTGTACCTCGACGGCGGCTTCGGCGTCGGCAAGACGCACCTGCTGGCCTCGGTCTTCCACAGTGCCCCCGCGCCGAAGTCCTTCGGCACCTTCGGCGAGGTGACCAACCTGGTCGGCGCGCTCGGCTTCGCCACCACCGTCGAGCGGCTCTCCGGCAACAGCGTGCTCTGCATCGACGAGTTCGAGCTGGACGACCCGGGCGACACCATGCTGGTCTCCCGGCTGCTCACCGAGCTCTCCGCGGCGGGCGTCTCGATCGCCGCCACCTCCAACACGCTGCCCGGCCAGCTCGGCGAGGGCCGCTTCGCCGCCCAGGACTTCCTGCGCGAGATCAAGAAGCTCGGCTCCATCTTCGAGGCGGTCCGGGTGGACGGCCCCGACTACCGGCACCGCGACCTGCCCCCCGCCCCCGAGCCGAGCGCCGCCGAGGCGCTGCGCGAGCGCGCCGCCGCCACCCCGGACGCCACCCTCGACGACTTCGACGCGCTGCTCGCCCACCTCGCCACCCTGCACCCCTCCAAGTACGGCGCGCTGATCAGCGGGATCTCCGCGGTCTTCCTGGAGAACGTGCGCCCGGTGACCGACCAGGCCGTCGCGCTGCGCGTGGTGGTGCTGGCCGACCGGCTCTACGACGCGGGCACCCCGGTCACCGTCTCCGGCGCCAAGCTGGACGAGATCTTCGCCGCCGACATGCTCGAGGGCGGCTACCGGAAGAAGTACCTGCGCGCCATTTCCCGCCTGCTCGCGCTCTCCCGCTTCGAGGTGCCGACCAGCTGACCCCGCGGCCGCCTACCATCGCGGGCATGACCACCTTCAGCACCTGGGACGGCCTGGAACTCAGCTACCGCGTGTGGGAAGGCGACGGCATCCCGATCGTGCTGCAGCACGGCGTCGTCGCCGACACGAACGCCAACTGGATGGGCACCGGCGTGGTGAACGCGCTACGCGCCACCGGCCGCCCCGTGGTCTCGCTCGACGCCCGCGGCCACGGCCGCTCGGCCAAGCCGCACGAGCCCGCCGCCTACTCCTGGCAGGCCATGGCCCGCGATGTGCGCGCGCTCTACGACGAACTCGGCGGCGAGCAGTTCGACCAGGTCGGCTACTCCATGGGCGCGGTGGTCTCGCTGCTGGTGGCGGGCGACGACCCGCGGGTGCGCAGGCTCGCGATCGGCGGCGTCGGCTCCGGGGTGGTCGACTGCGGCGGCGTCGACCGCCGGGTGGTCGACGCCGACGACCTGCGCGCCGCCATGGCGGGCGACGGCAGCGGCGCCACCGTGCGCGCCCGGCCGTTCCGGCTGCTCGCCGACGCCGTGCACGCCGACCGGGCCGCCATGGCCGCGGTGATGACCGGGCTGGACGAGCGCCCCATCGGCGACCTCGCCGACCTCACGCTCCCGGTCCTGGTGCTCGCGGGCGACGCCGACCCGCTCGCCGCGGAGCCGGAGCGGCTGGCCGCGGCGCTGCCGGACGCCAGGCTGGTCACCGTCCCCGGCGATCACCTGATAGCGGTCACCGCGCCGGACTTCCACCGCGCGCTCGTCGATTTCCTGGCCGCGGAGCAGGTTCCCGCGGTCTAGAAGCGCAGCCGCATGATGTAGTCGTCGTGCAGCTCCGCGCCGACCCGGAAGGTCTTGGTCCCGCAGCGCTCGAATCCGCTGCGGGTGTAGAACCGCTGCGCCCGCGCGTTGTGCTGGTTCACCCCGAGCCACAGCCCGGCCCCGCCCGCCTCCGCCGCATGCTCGAGCGCCGCCCGCATGAGCGCGTCCGCGACGCCGCTGCCGTGCCTGCCGGGCAGCACGTACAGCTTGCTGAGCTCGACAGCGGGGTGCAGGTCGACCGCCGCGGCGACGGCCGGGTCCGCGGGGGTGCCGACGTGCAGCATGGCGTAGCCGACGAGCTCGCCGTCCTCGGCGGCGCGCAGCACGATCCGGTCGTCGGCGCCGAGGTACTCCCCGAAGCGCTCCGCCGAGAGCATCTCCGCAAGGAAGATCTCGATGTCCTCCGGGGCTGTCCCCGGCGGGCAGGCCAGCGGAAACGTGGCCGCCGCGAGATCGCCGAGCGCCTCGGCGTCCCACAGCCCGGCGGGGCCGACGACGAGCGTCGTTTCACTCATCCGTCCAGTGAATCACGGGTGGGCCGATTGTCCGATCTCGCTTTCCTGGCCGCCGCGGCGTGCGGGTCCGGGGGAGCCGGTAGTCTCTGCCGCATGACCAGCAGGAGCCGTGTCGCGATCGTCGGCGCCGGAATAGCGGGTTTGGCCTGCGCGAAAGTGCTGAGACAGGAGGGTTTTCCGGTCGAGGTCTTCGACCGGACGCCGGATGTCGGCGGCGTGTGGAGCGCTACGCGCCGTTACCCCGGGTTGCGCGCCCAGAGCAGCAGCCGCACGTACCGGTTCTCCGACTTCCCGATGCCCGACGACTTCCCGGAGCGCCTCGACGGCGCGCAGATGCAGTCCTACCTCGACGGCTACGTGCGCCGCTTCGACCTGGGGCACGCGCTGCGGCTGAACACCGAGGTGGTCGCGGCCGACCCGGTGGACAGCGGCTGGCTGCTGGAGGTGCGCGACGGCACCGGCGTGCACCGGACCTCCTGCGACCACCTGATCATCGCCAACGGCGTGCACTCCGAGCCGCGGGTCCCCGAGTACACCGGCAGCACCGATTTCGCCGCCGCGGGCGGGCAGCTGGGGCACAGCTCGCTCCTCTCCGACCTGGAGGCGGCGCGCGGCCGGAACGTGGTCGTGGTCGGCTACGGCACCGCGGCCTGCGAGATCGCCGAGGCGGTCAGCCACGTCGCCGCCTCCACCACGGTGGTGGCCCGGCGGCTGCGCTGGAAGCTGCCGCGCCGCGCGGGCCGCTTCCTCGACGCCGAGCGGCTGCTGCAGAGCCGCTTCGGCGAGAGCCACTTCGGCTACCAGCGGCAGCGCCGCCCGGAGAAGTTCCTGAACGGCCCGGCGCGCTCGGTGCGGGACAGCAACCTCGACCTGGTCCAGGAGCGCGCCATCCGCAGCCTGCACCTGCGCGAGCTGGAGCTGGTGCCGAGCGAGCCGTTCGGCACCGTCGCGCACGGCACCGTCGACCTCGCGGTCGAGGGCTTCACCGAGCAGGTGTGGGCGGGCAGGCTCACCGTCGTCCGGGACACCGTGATCACCGCGCTCGGCGCGGAGAAGGTGCCGGTGGCGCACCTCTCGGACGGCCAGACCATCCCCGCCGACCTGGTCATCTGCGCGACCGGGTACCAGCAGCGGGTGCCCTTCCTCACCCCGTTCGTGCAGCGCAGGCTCACCGACGACGACGGCAACTTCCGGCTCTACCGGCAGATCCTGCCGCCCACCGTGCCGCGGCTGAGCTTCGCGGGGTACGGCGGCTCGGCGCTCAGCGCGCTCACCGCCGAGGTCGGCGCGCACTGGACCGCCGCGCTGCTCACGCACCGGCTGGAGCTGCCCGGCCCCACCGCCATGGGCGAGGAGCTGGACGAGCGGCTGCGCTGGCTCGGCGAGCGCACCGGCGGCGGCACGCACGGCACCGAGGCGGGGCCGTTCGGGGTGCACCACCTCGACGAGCTGCTCGCCGACCTGAAGGCCGAGTTCCCGGCCCGGCTGCGCTTCGCCCAGTGGTTCCGCCCGGTCACCCCGGAGGACCTGAAGGTGCTCGGCGCGCCGAAGCCGGAGCTGAACACGCAGCCGAGCCCGGTGGACCAGGTGCCCGCCGTTCAACACTGACCGGTAACGACCGGCGTGGCAACGCACCGGTAGCGGCCGGGATACGGGGATAATTCGAGAGTGGACCGGCTGGACATGAACCTGCTGGTGGCCCTGGACGCGCTGCTGGAGACCAGCAGCGTCACGCTGGCCGCCGAGCGGATGCAGACCTCGGTGCCCGCCATGAGCCGCACCCTCGCGCGGCTGCGGCAGGTGCTGGGCGATCCGCTGCTCGTTCGCTCCGGCCGCACCCTCGTCCCCACCCCGCGCGCGCTGGAGCTGCGGCACCAGGTGCACGGCCTGGTCGAGCAGGGCCGCGGGCTGCTCACCCCGCGCCCGCCCTTCGACGCGGGCACGCTGCGCCGCGGGTTCGCGGTGCGCGCGGGCGACGAGGTCAGGCCCGAGCTCACCGGCCCGCTGCTGGCCGCGGTCCGCCGCGAGGCCCCCGGCGTCACGCTGAACCTGGTGGCGAGCGCGGAGGACGATCCGCGCGCGCTCCGCGACGGCCGCACCGACCTGCAGACCGGGGTGATCGAGCGCAGCGACCCGGAGACCGTGCTGCACCGGCTCTACGGAGACCGGCTGATCGGCGTCGCCGCCGCCGACCACCCGCTGGTCACCGAGCCGGTCACGGTTGCCGCCTACGCCGCCGCCGAACACCTCAGCGTGAGCAGGCAGGGCCGGGTCCGGGGCGCCATCGACGACCGGCTCGCGCTGCACGGCCGCACCCGCAGGGTGATCGGCACCGTCCCCGACCTGACCACCGCGCTGCTCGCGGTGCGCGGCGGCACCGCCGTCTGCCCGGCGCCCGCCTCCGCGGTGACCTCGCTGCTCGGCCCGCTCGGGCTGCGCGCCTTCGAGATCCCGCTGCCGCTGCCCGAGGTGCCGATCGGCATGGCCTGGCATCCCAGGCACAGCGCCGACGAGGGGCACCGCTGGCTGCGCGAGCTGGTCGAGCGGCTGCTGCGCGCCCAGCAGGTGCCGGAGGCGCGGCCGCGGCGGCTGCGCGGGGCCGTGGCGAAGGCGTTCACCGGCGCCGCGCACGACGCCGCCGAGCGGATCGCCTGACTACCGCCGGTCCTGCTCGCCGGTGGGCGGGCCGAACGGCATGGCCGCCGCGGTGCGCTTGAGCTCGTCCAGCATGGCCTGCACCTTGTCCGCGTGCGCGGTCTCCTCGGCGGTGGCGCCGGTGAGGCCGGTGCCGAAATCGCCGTAGCCGGGGAGCTCGGCCGGAGCCTCGCCGTAGCCGGGGCGCTCGCCCGCGCCGGAGGTCAGGCCGGGGCGGCCGACCTGCTCGGTGTGCGCGTCGCCGGTCTGCCGGTCGGCGAACGGCGCGAAGTCGTCACCCTGCTCCGCCAGCGGGTAGTCGGCGGCCGGTGCCTGCCGGTAGCCGTCCTGCTGGCCGGTGAAGCCGTCGCGCAGCCCCTGGTCGTAGGCGGCGGCCACGGTCTCGCCCAGCCCGAGCGAGGTGCCGTTACGGCGGGGGCCGCTCCAGCGCTCCTGCTCACCGGAGCCGGTGAGCTCGGTGTGCTCCGGGGTGGCGGGCGTTTGGCTCGGCGTGGCGCCGGGCGGGGTCGGGGAGGGGGCCGCTCCGCGCTGCGGGAGCCGCCCGGAGGCGCGGCGCGCCTCGACCGCGGCGCGGAGTCCGGGGCCCGCGGGCTCCTCGTCGGCGCTCGGGGCGGCGGGCTCGGCCGGGAGCCGCGTCGGGAGGTGCTCGCTCGCGCCCGGCGAGCGGCGGGGGATGGGGGGAGTGGTGCCGGGATCGGCGGAGAGCCGGGGCGAAACGGCTGTTTCGGCCGGGTCCGCGACGCGCCGCGGCGGTAGGGGCTGCGGACCCCGCTCCGCCGCGTGCTGGATGGCGGCGGGCTGTGCGCCGGGGTCGGCCGAGAGGTGCGCGGGGTTCGGCTGCGCACCCCGCTCCGTCGAGCGGTGTGCGGGCTGCGCGCCAGGGTTCCCCGAGAGATGCGCGGGAGCGGGCTGCGCGACTGGCTCCGCCGAGTGTTGGGCGGGGTCGGGCTGCGCACCAGGTTCGGTCGAGAGGTGCACCGGAGTGGGCTGCGCACTCGGGTCCGCCGAGAGGTGCGCGGGGGTGGAGGTCTCGCCCTGGTCCGCCGCGAGCCTGCCCGCGGATTCCGCGCGGGCCTCCGCGATGCGCCGGCGGGACGAGCCCGCCGCGTAGCGCGGCCGGGGGACGCGCGGCGCGGAGATCTCGCCGGAAGCTTCCGAGCCCGACCCCGGCTGGGTGCCGCGTGCGGTGGGGCCGTACGCGCTCGCCGGCCGTTCGGCCGCGTGATTCTCCGAATTCCCGGCCGCACGCCGACCCGGCGCACCGGCATCGTCCGCACCCAGGCCCGGCTTCTCGGCGCTGTGCTCCGCGGCCCGGCGCCGCGGGACATCGGCATCCGCGCCCGGCCCGGTCCCGTTCGTCTCGGCTGCTCGCCTGCCTGCACCCGCAGGCCCGGTCCCGTTCGTCTCGGCTGCTCGCCTGCCTGCGCCCGCCGGATCGGCGCTGACCTCGGCTGCCCGCCTACCCGCGTTCGTGTCGGCCCGGTCCTCCACCTCCGCCGCACGCCGCCCGACCGACGGCGCGGAACCGTTTCCGAGGTCCGCGAGCCCGCTACTCGGCTCGTCACCGGTAACCCCGAGGCCCGCATCGGCCGGACCGTTCTCCGCCGCCCGCCGCCGCGGCGGCACAACCGCCCGACTCTCCTCGACCGCCCGCTCGGCGCGGACCACCGGCGCCTCGCCGGAAGCCGACCCGTCGTCCGCCGCGGCCCGCCTCCCGAGGCGCGCGGGCGGGCCGCCGTCCGCACGCACCGCCGCGTCTTCATCGCTCACCGCCGCGCGCCGCCCTCGACTCGACGGCCCGTCGCCTGCCTGCTGCCCCGCGTCGACCTCGTCCACGTCGATCGCGCGCCGCCGCCCACCCGCCGACGCCCCCTCGGCATCGACACTCCGCCGCCCACCGGGCTCCGGCGCGTGCCGCCGCCCGGTCCCCGGCGCGTCGGCGACGCTCTGCAGGGTGTCCAACCGGCGCCCCAGGTCGGCGACATCCCGATCGGTGCGGAAAGCCCAGGCCTCGATGGTGGCGAGCCGCGTCACCACATCCCGGTCGTCACCGGGGACCGGCACCGGCAGCGGCAGATCGACGCGCGCGGCGACCAGGTCCAGCTTCCGGCTCACCTCCCGCAGGGACTCCGCGATGTCGGACAGCATCGCGCCGATCGACTCGGCGCCGTCCTCGACGTGCTCCATCCAACTACCCTCTTCCCCGATCGGTCCGGCTGAGCGCGCGGCCGGGGAGATTCTAACGGTGTGGTCACGATGCCGTTCGGCAGGCGAAGCAAAGTCCGCCTCCGCGCAGCCGCGAAACGCCGAAAGGCGCTGGAGCAGTGCGTTTCCCCGGCGGCGCCCCCGTCGCAGAACGGCATTCTCGCCCGTGGACCCCCGGCGCGCCGCGAGGTGCCGGTTCGAATCCGTTGCGGTACAACAGTGATCATCCCGCCGCGGTCGCGGCGCACCCGGCCGCGGGTGCCCGGGGAGTGGCGAGATGCACCCGAGAGGGCGCACTCTGGTAGTGAGCGCGGGTGGCCCTGCCCGCGTGCAGCGCAGGGTTAGGGGTGTGGTCGAAGTGGCGCGCAGCGAGCAGCGGGTCGAGGCGCCGTCGTGTGGACGGCGCGCGCTGCTGGCCGAGCTCGGAATCTCCAACGGCCCGCGCCGCGCCCCCGGCGAACGGGTCGGGTACGGCTGCCGCTGCCCGGACTGCTCGCGCAACCAGTGGAACCTGGAACGCTTCAAGTACTGGCTGCGCGGCAGGCTGCTCGCGCTCGGCGCGGACGAGGCCGAGGTCGGCTTCCGCGTCGAGGGCGTCCCGGTGGACGTGTACTGGCGGATCGGCGAGCGGCGCTTCGCGATCGAGGTGCGCAGCGGCCCGCTGGACTGCACGCTCGCGCTGCAGCACACCCAGCGGCTGCGCGACGCCGGGCTGGCCGGGGTGCTGTGGCTCTGCCCGCCCGGTTTCTGGGTGGCGCACCTGCCCGCGCTCGGCATCCGCGACTTCGCGCCGCAGGCCTGCGACTACGAGGTCGAGAGCGGCATGTTCGACACCGCCTGCTCCGCCGTGGTCGCGGCCAAGCAGGGGCGGTACGAGCTGCGCGACTTCCTGGCGGGCTGGGTGGCGGGCGACATCGTGTGGGGTTATCGGGACGTCTCGACGGGAGGATGGGCGACGGTGAGCGACTGGGAGCACCACACCAGGACCCAGGCGGCGATCATCGCGCGCCAGCGCCGGGAGCTGGTCGACCAGCGGACCGCGCTGGCGGTCTCCAGGCAGACGGTCCGGGACAAGCAGAAGCAGATCGTCAAGCTGCACACCCGGCTGGAGCGGGCCGAGCAGACCCAGGAGGAACGCGCCGACGACCTGGCCCGCGCGCAGCGCACCATCGCCGACCACATCCGGCGCACCGACAGCCTGCGCGCCCAGCTGAAGACGGTCAGCCAGACGGTGAACCACTGGCAGCTCATCACCTGCTGCGCCATGCTGCTGATCGTCACCTTCATCGCCGCCGCGATGGTGGTGCGCTGAACGCGGTGGTGCGCTGAGCGCTCTCGCGGGTGCTGCGCCGCACGGATTCGCACCTCGGCCTCGTCCGCCCGGGAGCCCGCGTCGGCGAACCCGTCAGCTCGGGTCGGGCAACTGCTCCGCCGCCGCGGCGAGCCGGAACGGCGCCCGCTCCCAGCGCCACCCCTCGCGCACGACCAGCGTCGCCAGGTCGAGCAGCTCCAGCCCGCCCGCGGCCGCGGCGAACCCGGCCCATCCGACCGGCCCCTCGCGCAACCGCTCGACCAGCGCGTCCGGCGCTCCCACCGGCCGCGCCGCCAACTCGGCGACCCCGACCTCGCTCCCGGTCCACACCAGCCACCCCCACCCGTTGCGGTGCGCCCACGCCCGCAGCACCCGGGAGCGGACCCGGTTCGGGTGCAGCGCCACCCGGTTCAGCGGCTGCACGTCGATGAGCGCGACCCGCCCGTCGGTGCCGCGCACCGCCACGCCCGGATACAGCGCGACCCCCTCCAGCTCGACCGCGACCGGATCCTCCTGGAAGGTCTCCACCGCCGGGTCGGCGTCGAGCAGCCGCAGCAGCCTGGCCCGCAGCCCCGAGTCGAAGGCGACATCGCGGCCGACGCTGTCCAGGTAGAAGCGCCCGCGCCCGTCGTCGTCGGCGTCCGGGCGCGCGGACCGCACCGGCAGCGGCGCGGGCGACCCGCCGTCCGGCCACTCGACCCCGTCGAGCACGCCGTCCGCGACCGGGTCCGGCTCGTGCAGCCCCGCCAGCAGCCGCCTGGTCTTCTTCCGCCAGCCCAGGATCCGCTGCATGACGTAACCCGCGATCCGGCGCGCGTCCTCCTGCGGGTGCCCGGCCAGCCGCAGCCGCAGGTAGGCCAGCTCGTTGGCGGCCAGGTCGGCGTCGGTGGCGTAGATCTCCGCCAGCAGCGTGCGCACCAGGCGCTGGTCCGGCGTGCCCGGCGGGTAGTTGCGGGTGAAGACCGCGAACGCGGAGCCGCCGGGCGGGTGCTGGCGCAGGATGTGCCCGACCGCCCTGGTGTGCAGCTGCCTGGCCCGGTCCCGCGAGATGTCCTGGCGCAGCGCGATCCGGCTGAGCGTGGCGGGCGGCGCGGCCCCGACGCCGAGCCGGAGCGCGACGATCTCCGCCTCCCTGGCGCTGCGCTCCGCGTGCTCGGCGACGAGCGCGGCGACGACCTCGGCCATCTCCTCGTGGTCGAGCCCGACCGCCCCGGCGATATCGGCCTCGCCCCACTCCTCCGCGCGCACCGGCACCCCGCACCTCACCTCGCCTCGACCGGCCACAGCCTAGTCCCGGCCACCGACAGCCCCGCCCGCGTGCATGCGGGACGGCGCGTCGGGTAGCCGCCCGGCATGAGCACCGCGCTACTCGTCTACGGAATCGTGCCCGCCGAGCTGGAGCCGCGGCTGGACGGCATCGGCGACCCGCCCGCCCCCGTGCGCACCGTGCGCCACGGCGCGGTCGCCGCCCTGGTCAGCGAGGTGGACGACCGCCCGCTCGGCAACCCCGACGACCTGCGCGCCTACGTCCGCGTCGTGGACGGCGCCGCCGCGGACGGCCCGGTGATCCCGGTGCGCTTCGGCGCCGCGCTGCGCGGCCGCGAGGTCGTCGAGCGGACGCTGCTCGCCCCGCACGCGGAGCGGCTGCGCGCCACCCTCGACGAACTCACCGGCCACGCCGAGTACCTGCTGCACGGCCGCTACCGGGCGGACGGGGTGCGCGCCGAGATCGTCGCCGACGAACCGGTGGTCCGCGAGGCCGCCGACGGCGAGCCGAGCCCCGGTGCGCCCGGCGCCACCCTGGCCGCGCTCGCCGCCATGCGCCGCGCCGACGCCGACACCGCGCTGGCGGCGCTGCGCCCGCTCGCCGAGCAGTTCGTGGCGCGCAAACCCACCGAGGAGAGCGACGCGGTCGACATCGCCGTGCTGCTCGCCCGCGACCGGCACGACGCCCTCATCGAGGCGGCCCGTGAGCTCGCGGGCGAGTGGGCGGACCGGGTGGAGCTCACCCTGGCGGGCCCGCTCGCGCCCTGGGATTTCGTCACCGTGGACGCGGGCACCACCGGCTGATCGCCGCCCGCCGGCAGTGACGAGGAGCCCGGAAAACAGGTCAGCCCCGGTCTCTCGACCGGGGC
>NZ_JBHVAK010000059.1:0-41833 GCF_042667085.1 Nocardia sp. NPDC057353 | reverse complement strand
GATTCGCGCGGCGCGTGTTCGGCATCTTCCCACCGACGAAGCCGCTTGCGGCGTGAGAAAGGAACACCCCCCGTGACCAGCGCACCCGAGCTGCCCACCACCTACGCGCCGACGGCGGAGTTCGCCGCCGCCGCGAACGCAGGCCCCGAGCTGGCCGAACGCGCCGCGGCGGACCGGCTCGCGTTCTGGGCCGAGCAGGCGGACCGGCTGCACTGGGACCGGAGGTGGACCGACGTCCTCGACTGGTCGGACGCCCCCTTCGCCCGGTGGTTCACCGGCGGCAGGCTGAACGTGGCGTACAACTGCGTGGACCGGCACGTGCACGAGGGCAGGGGCGACAAGGTCGCGCTGCACTTCGTCGGCGAGCCCGGCGACACCCGCGACCTCACCTACGCCGACCTGCTCGCCGAGGTCTCCCGCGCGGCCAACCACCTGACCGCGCTCGGCCTGGTCCCCGGGGACCGGGTCGCCGTCTACATGCCGATGATCCCCGAGGCGATCGTCACCATGCTGGCCTGCGCCAGGCTCGGGCTCACGCACTCGGTGGTCTTCGCGGGCTTCTCCCCGGCGGCGCTGCGCCAGCGGGTCGACGACGCCGCGGCCAGGGTGGTGGTGACCACCGACGGCCAGTTCCGCCGCGGCACCCCCGCCGGGCTGAAACCGGCGGTGGACGAGGCGCTCTCGGCTCCCGGCCACACCGTCGAGCACGTCCTGGTGGTGCGGCGCACCGGCCAGGACACCCCGATGCAGGCGGGCCGCGACCAGTGGTGGCACGAGACCGTCGGGCAGGCCGCGGCCGAGCACACCCCGGAGTCCTTCGACAGCGAGCACCCGCTCTTCATCCTCTACACCTCCGGCACCACCGGAAAACCCAAGGGCATCCTGCACACCAGCGGCGGCTACCTCACCCAGGCCGCCTACACCCACCACCACGTCTTCGACCACAAGCCGGAGAGCGACGTCTACTGGTGCACCGCCGATATCGGCTGGGTCACCGGACACACCTACATCGTGTACGGGCCGCTCGCCAACGGCGCGACCCAGGTGGTGTACGAGGGCACCCCGAACTCGCCGGACGAGCACCGGCACTTCGACATCATCGACCGCTACGGCGTCAGCATCTACTACACCGCGCCCACCCTGATCCGCACCTTCATGAAGTGGGGCAGGCAGATCCCGGACGCGCACGACCTGAGCTCGCTGCGCGTGCTCGGCAGCGTCGGCGAGCCGATCAACCCGGAGGCGTGGCGCTGGTACCGGGAGGTGATCGGGCACGGCAGGACCCCGATCGTCGACACCTGGTGGCAGACCGAGACCGGCGCCATCATGATCTCCCCGCTGCCCGGCGTCACCGCCGCCAAGCCGGGCGCGGCCATGACCCCGCTGCCCGGCATCTCGGCGCTCGTGGTCGACGAGGAGGGCAACCCGGTCGTGCGCGGCGAGACCGAGGCCAACGGCTACCTGGTGCTCGACCAGCCGTGGCCGTCCATGCTGCGCGGCATCTGGGGCGACGACCAGCGCTTCCGGGACACCTACTGGGCCAGGTTCGCCGAGCGGGGCTGGTACTTCGCGGGCGACGGCGCGCGGCTGGACACCGACGGGGACCTCTGGGTGCTCGGCCGGGTGGACGACGTCATGAACGTCTCCGGGCACCGGATCTCCACCGCGGAGGTGGAATCGGCGCTGGTCGGGCACTCCGGAGTAGCCGAAGCGGCCGTGGTCGGGGCGAGCGACGAGACCACCGGGCAGGGCATCGTCGCCTTCGTCATCCTCACCGCCACCACCGAGAATACCGGCGACGCGTTGGTCGACGAGCTCAAGGCGGAGGTCTCGCGGGAGATCAGCCCGATCGCCCGGCCGCGCGAGATCCACGTGGTCCCCGAGCTGCCCAAGACCCGCAGCGGCAAGATCATGCGCAGGCTGCTGCGCGACGTCGCCGAGGGCAGGGAGCTGGGCGACACCAGCACCCTGGTCGACCCGACGGTCTTCACCGCCATCGCGGAGGCCAAGGGCGACTGATCGTTTCGCTGCTCCGCGCGCGGGACCCGGCCACCGATGAGGGGTGGCCGGGTCTCGCGCTGTCCGGGACACGCCGACGACACGCCGGACTGGGAACCGATTTCGGATTCCGATGAACCGGCGGGGGCCGCCGCTGCGTAGTCGGGGCGAAACGCGGAACCGGTGCCCGGCCCACAGGCGCCGCCGCGTTCGGTACCCGATCGAGGAGCGAACGATGACACGTCGTGGCCCGCTGCTGAGTCTCGCAGCGGCCGCCGTGCTGGGCCTAGCCCTGCTCGGCGTCAATATGTCCAAGGAAGAGGTGGCGGCGCCGACGCCCGCAGCCGCGGCCGCGTCGCCCGCGGCGACTCCGCCTCCGGCCAGCGTGACTCCGCCACCGGCTGGGGCGACTCCGCCTGCGGCTGAGGTGGCTCCGCCCGGTGGGGTGGCTCCGCCCGGTGGGGCGGCGAGCCAGGCGCCTGCGGCGGCGCCGTTCCCGGCGAAGGCCGATTACGTCGGGACGATCACCAGGGCGGCGGGCCCGCCGCTCACCCTCGCGATCACCGTCGAGGACGGCGCGGTCACCGCGTACGCCTGCGACGGCGCGACCGTCGAGACCTGGCTGCAGGGCCGGGTGATCGATGACGTCGCCCGGCTGGAGGGCAGGAACGGCGCCCGGCTGGAGGGGCGGGCGGGCGGCGGCGCCGTGCGCGGCACGCTCTGGATCGGCGACGCGAGCTGGGAGTTCACCGCGCCGGTGGTCTCCGGGGCGGCCGGGCTCTACGCCGCCACCGAGAACGGGGTGCGGCAGAGCTGGATCGTCGACGGCTCCGGCGGGGTGACCGGGGTGCGCCGCGGCCCCGACGGCGCGACCGCCCCGGCCGGGCCGCTGCCCGGCACCGCGACCCGGATCGGGGGTGGCGACAGTGTCGGCTGAGCAGCGCACCGCCGCCCCCGCGGTGGCGATCGTCGGCGCCGTGCTGATCGGGGCCGCCGCTGCGGTCGTGCTCGGGGTGTACGGCGCCGTGCACGATCCGCGGTTCTTCTCGGTGAACGTCGCCGGGTTCTCCAGCCCGACCTCGGTGAAGTCCTGGCTGGCCACCCTGGCGGTGGTACTCGGGGTCTTCCAGCTGGGCTCGGCCGCCGCCATGTACGGCCGGGTTCCCGGGTTCACCGCACCCGGCTGGTTCGGAGCCGCGCACGCCTGGTCCGGGCGGCTCGCGGTACTCGCCGCGACCCCGGTCGCGGTGCACTGCCTGTACGCGCTCGGGTTCCAGACCGGGGAGCCGCGGGTGCTGGCGCACTCGCTGTTCGGCTGCTTCTTCTACGGCGCCTTCGTCGCCAAGATGCTGCTGCTGACCAGGAAGGGGCTGCCCGGGTGGGCGGTTCCGGTCGCGGGCGGGCTGCTGTTCGCCGGGCTGGTCGGTGTCTGGTTCACCTCCGCGCTGTGGTTCTTCTCGAAGAACGGTCTCGTCCTGTGATGCGTACAACCCGAACGGAGTCCCCCATGACCACCTCTTCCGCCCTGAGCAGGCGCGATGTCGTGCTCGGTGCCGGTGTCGCCGCGGCGGCCGTCGCGGTCGCCGGGTGCAGCACGTACGGTGCCGACCCCGCTGCGCCCGCCGACCCCACGCCGGGCGGCGCCGAGCCCGGCGCTCCGGCCCAGGCGCTGGCGAAGGCGGCGGACGTGCCGGTCGGCGGCGGGGTGATCGTCGGGGACACCGTCGTCACCCAGCCCACCGCGGGCACCTACGTCGGGCTCTCCGCGACCTGCACGCACGCCGGGTGCAAGGTCACCAAGGTGCAGGACGGCGGCATCGACTGCGTGTGCCACGGAAGTAGGTTCGCGCTGGACGGCGCGGTGCTGAAGGGGCCGGCGAGCAAGCCGCTGGCCGCGAAGGCCGTCCGCGTCGAAGGCGGTTCGATCGTCGCGGGCTGAACCGCCCGGCAGCGGGCAGGCCCGGCCTACGGTCCGGCGATGCCGCGGAGGCGGCGGACCTGCTGGGTGGTGAGCGCGGTCAGGACTTCCGGCTGGACCGACTCGGGAGCGGTCACCGCGATCTGGGCGAGGGCGTCGCCGACCTGCACCAGCGCGACCGCGGAGTGCAGGGTGAGGTCGTCGCTGCGGACCAGCACCTGGTAGGCGGTGCTGCTGTCACCGGCGGCAGGCTGGTCGAAGGGGGCGACCTCGTAGGTGATCGGCGGGTCGCCCGCGGCGTCCGGCGGCGGGACGTCGGTGTACCGCACGCACTCGCGCAGGGTGCGCTGCACCGCGGCCAGCGCGGGGGCGACGCCGTCGGCGGGGTAGGCGGCGGCGTCGATATCGATACTGGAGAAGTCCGGGCCCGCGTACTGCACGGCGGCGTCCGCGCGGGCGCCGGGCACCTGCCGGGCGATCGGCGTCAGCACGGCGACGCAGCCCGCCGGGTCGGTCGCGTCGGTGCCCGCGGCGCCGCCGGTGGCGCGCGGCGGCAGCGGGGTGAAGCTGCCGGGCAGGTCGGTGCCGGAGAGCAGCCGGTTCAGCAGCTCCGCCGACCCGGCCGGGCCGGTGCCGGTGACCGGCGCCGCGGTGGCGGGGGCGCCGAAGGACGGCAGTCCGGCGCCGGGCTCCGGTGCCGCGGGTGCCGGTTCACCGTCGTCCGCGCAGCCCGCCAGTACCAGCGCCGCGAGTACTGCCGCGACCGGAAGCCGGCTGCCCGAAGGCCGGGCCGACCGGTTCCGGTACCCGCGCGAGAGCGGCACGGGCACGCGGGCAGGCAGGCCGGTGCCGCCACGCCTCACTCGGCCCACGAGACCTGCGTGTTGATCGTCTGCTGCAGCACGCTGTCGCTGCGCGCGTCCCGGTAGGCCTGGTGCCCGCCGACGGTGATCGAGCCCGCCACCGGCAGCGGCAGCCCGAGGTCGACGGTGATCGTGCCGGACCCGGTCATCTGGTAGTCCTCGATCTGCAGCGTCCCGGCGTCGTTCGGCAGCGACCAGACCGCCGACTTCGGCGTCTGCGAGACGTCGAGCTGCAGGGTGAGGCGGTCGCCGGTGCGCTCGGTGAGCGTGGCGGTGGTGACCTGGTCCAGCAGCACGCCGCCGGTCACCTCCTGCCGGACGGTCCACATGGCGCCGACGCCGACCGGCTCGTCCGGGAACGCCACCGAGCGGTACACCGCCTGGTAGAACGCCTGCTCCAGGGCGGCACGCGCGGTGTTCGAGGTGTCGGGGGACGGTGCGAGGCGGAGCGCGGTGATCGCGCCGAGCTCGCTCATCTCGAAGCCCGCGTGCGAGCCGCCCGCGTCGGTGAGCGCCTTGGCCAACACCGGGTCGTCGGTGGTGACATTGCCGAGCACCAGGTCGACGCCGTCGGTGTCGGCCTCGGCGGTCATCGGGATGGTGATCTCCGGATTGGAGAAGTCGCGCGGCTGCTGGTCGTTGATGATCTGCTCGATGTTGTGGTCGGTGCGCAGCGTGACCTGCTGCACGGTGCCGACGGCGTAGTGCGGGCGCAGCGCGGCCCGCGGCTCCTCGCCCGGGTACACCAGCGTGGTGACGGCGGCCGAGATCGGCACCGTCACCTCCTTGCCGTAACCGAGCGGCTCGGTGGCCTCCAGGTCGCTGCCCGGCTCCGCGGCGTCGCCGCACCCGATGCCGAGCGCGGAGAGCCCGACCGCGAGCACCATCAGAAACACCCCCGAGCGGGCCGCCCGGGGCGTCAGGGGAGAAGACAACACCGTCACGTGCAACAGGGTACGACCGGTTCCTGAGCGCAGCCTGGGACATCCGGGGCGAATCGCCGTGCCCGCTCGAGCGATGATGGTCGACGTGACCGACGACCGTGCCGCCGACAACGAGCCAGCCGCAGGCAGTGCGCGCCCCGCGAGCGAGCCCGGCTCCCGGCCGAGCGCCGCCGAGCAGGGCGCCGATGCCACCGCAGCACCCGCTGCCACCGCAGCACCCGCGACCGCCGCACCCGAAGCCGCCGCGAGCACCGAACCCGCGGGCGACGACACCCCGGGCAGCGAGACCGAGCGCACCACCCGCGCGACGTCCGCGAGCGCCGAATCCGCGGCCGCGGAGCCCGCAACCGCCGCCCTCAGGCGGAAGCGGCTGCCGCTGCTGCTCGGCCTCGCCGCCGTGCTGTACGCCCTCGACCTGCTCACCAAGACCATCGCGGTGACGCAGCTGACCCCGGGCGACCCGGTGTACCTGATCGGCGACGACATCCGGTTCTCCCTGGTGCGCAACCCGGGCGCCGCCTTCTCCATGGCCACCGGGATGACCTGGCTGCTCACCCTGGTGGCCATGGGCGTCGTCGTCGCGGTGATCCGGATCGGCAGGACGCTGCGCTCGCCGTGGTGGGCGATCGGGCTCGGCATGGTGCTCGGCGGCGCGCTCGGCAACCTCACCGACCGGCTCTTCCGCTCCCCCGGCCCGCTGCAGGGGCACGTCGTCGACTTCATGGCGGTGGGCTGGTTCCCGGTGTTCAACGTCGCCGACTCGGCCATCGTGTGCGGCGCGATCCTGCTGGTCGCGCTGACCCTCTTCGGTTTCGAGCCGGACGGGACCAGGAGTACCGGCAAGGAAGCCGCGCGCACCGCGGGTGAGGAGCCCGCATGAGGGAGACCAGGACCATGCCGGTCCCGGACGGGCTGGACGGCATGCGGGTGGACGCCGGGCTCTCCCGGCTGCTCGGCCTCTCGCGCACCGCGGTGGCGGCGCTCACCGCCGAGGGCGCGGTGCAGCTGGACGGGGTCGCGGCGGGCAAGTCGGACCGGCTCGTCGCGGGCGCCTGGCTGGAGGTCGAGTTCCCCGAGCCGCGCCGGGAGCTCACCGTGGACGCCGAGCCGGTGGAGGGGATGCGGATCCTCTACGCCGACGACGACATCGTCGCGGTGGACAAGCCGGTCGGCGTCGCCGCGCACACCGGCGTCGGCTGGAGCGGGCCGACCGTGGTCGGCGGGCTGGCCGCCGCCGGGTACCGGATCTCCACCTCGGGCGCGCACGAGCGGCAGGGCATCGTGCACCGGCTCGACGTCGGCACCTCGGGGGTGATGGTGGTGGCGCAGTCCGAGCACGCCTACACCGTGCTCAAGCGGGCCTTCAAGCAGCGGACGGTGGACAAGCGATACCACGCGCTGGTGCAGGGGCACCCGGACCCCTCCAGCGGCACCATCGACGCGCCGATCGGCCGGGCCAGGGGCAACGACTGGAAGTTCGCGGTGACCGCGGACGGGCGGCCCAGCGTGACGCACTACGACACGGTGGAGGCGTTCCAGGCGGCGAGCCTGCTCGACATCCACCTGGAGACCGGGCGGACGCACCAGATCCGGGTGCACTTCTCCGCCATCAGGCACCCCTGCTGCGGTGACCTGACCTACGGCGCCGACCCGCGGCTCGCCGAGCGGCTCGGGTTGCAGCGGCAGTGGCTGCACGCCCGCGCGCTCGGGTTCAACCACCCGGCGGACGGGCGGTGGCTGGAGATCACCAGCGAGTACCCGGACGATCTCCGGAACGCGCTCGACGTCCTCCGGGATGCCTGAGGTCGACGGGGGCGGGGTCGGGCCGGACTCCGGCCGCGCCGCCGATCCCGACCTCGCGGGCGCCGGGCACCGGGCATCCGCCCCGGCAGAGCCCGCGGACCACGGCCCCGCGGAGCCCATGCACCCCGGCCCCGCGGAGCCCGCGGACCACGGCCGGGCGGAGCCCGCGGACGTGGAGCCGCTGGACCCGCGGCTGCGCCGTGGGCTCATCATCGGGGCGATCGGGCTGCTCGTACTGGCCGGGATCGGGATCGGCGCGCAGACGCCGCCGCGCTCCACCGGGGTCTCCACCGACCGGGTCGGGCCGGAGCAGGGCGAGGAGGTTTCCGAGTACCTGACCCGCGCCCGCGCCACCCTGGACCGCTCCGACGACGCGCCGCGCTGGGCTCTGGTCTCGTTCACCGACCACGTGCAGGCGGAGCGGGTCCCCGCGCTCGCGGGGGAGGTCAGGGTGGCAAGGGTGCTACAGCACGTCCCGCTGGAGCGGGTGCAGACGCCGATCGTCGCGATCCCGGTGCCGGACTCCGCGAGCGCGGTCACCGGCGCCGCCGCGGCCGCCGCCGACATCCTGCGCGACCGGCTCGACCGGCAGCCGCTGGAGCAGCGCGCCGCACAGGTGCACGAGGTGGCCGTGCTCCGGCTGCGCGCGGGCTGCGCCTGCACCGCCGGGCTCGTGGTCCGCGCCGCCCCCGCCGAGCTGCGCGAGCTGGCCGCGCGCACCGGCATCCGCGCCGTCGAGGCGCTGCCCGCCGACACCGTCGCCGACCGCTTCGCCGTCACCCCGCTGCTGCCCGGCACCGAGGGCACCGTCCGCCCGGAACCGGACGACGGCCCGGTCCCGCCGCGCTGAACGTCAGCCCGACCCGTCGCCCTGCACCGCCGCGACGTACTCGTCCGGCAGCACGACCACTCCGTCCAGGTACCGCCTGCACCGCCCGGCCACCAGCACCCGCTCCCCCGCCAGCTCGACCCGCAGCGCCCCGCCGCGCCGGGACAGCTGCCGCGCCCGGAACACCGTGCGCCGCAACCGCTCCGCCCAGATCGGCGCGAGCTGCGCGTGCGCCGACCCGGTCACCGGGTCCTCCGGCACGCCGATCCCGGGCGCGAACATCCGCGAGACGAACTCCACCTCCGCACCGGGAGCCGTCGCCACCACCCCGCGCGGCACCGCCGGGAACGCCCCGAAATCCGGCCGCAGTGCCCGGATCTCGGCCTCGCTATCGAAGACCAGCACCTCGTCCGCTCCGGAGAACGCCGCCACCGGCGCGGCCCGCAGCGCCGCCGCGAGCGCCGGATCGACCGGCACCGCGCGCGATTCCTGCGCGGGCAGGTCGAGCACGTACTCGTCGTCGTCGGTGCGGTCGACGTGCAGCCACCCGCTGCGGGTCCAGAAGGAGACCGCGTCGAGCCCGGGGTGCAGGTCCTCCAGCACCTGCGCGGCGGCGGCCAGCGTGGCGTGCCCGCAGAGCGCGACCTCGGCCGCCGGGGTGAACCAGCGCAGGTGGAAGGCGGGCCGGTCGGCGGGCGGCGCCCCGGCGGCGGCGGGCAGCGCCGCGGTGAGGAAGGCGGTCTCGGAGAGGTTGTTCTCCTCGGCCAGCCGGTGCAGCAGCCCGTCGGGCAACCACGCGGTCAGCGGCATGACCGCGGCCGGGTTCCCGGTGAACGGTGCGTCCGCGAACGCGTCGATCTGGTGCAGCAGTACCTCCATGGCTCCAGAAGGTACACCGGGGTCGAATGCCCGCTTGCCGCAAGGTTTCTGGTGGCGGGTCGGGTCTACTCCGCGGCGCTCCTGCGGCCGAACCACTGCGCGATCTCGACCAGCACGACGCCGACCGCGCCGCAGCCGAAGGCCGCAGCGGTGAGCCGCGGGTTCGAGGGGTCGAGCAGGAAGAACTCGCGGGTGAACGGCAGCGAGAAGAGCAGCACGTAGGCCAGCACCGAGGCGCCGATCAGCACCACCTTCCACCACACGTAGGGCCGCGCCACGATGGCGAGCACCCACACCGCGATGATGATGAGCGTGATCAGCGCGGTGGTGCCCGCCTGGATCTTCTGCTGCTCGCCCGCCTCCGGCCCGGCGTAGGCGATCAGGTACGAGACGAAGGTGGCGACGCCGATGACCACCCCGGACGGGATGGCCAGCTTCATCACCCTGGCGACGAAGCCGGTGCGGGCGCGCTCGTTGTTCGGCGCCAGCGAGAGCACGAAGGCCGGGATGCCGATGGTGAACCAGGCCGCGATCGTGACGTGCCGCGGCAGGAACGGGTAGCCGATCGGGTCGTAGCCGAAGATCTGCGAGCCGACCCCGGCCAGCCCGACCAGGAAGGCGAGCAGCACCGAGTAGACGGTCTTGGTGAGGAACAGGTTGGAGACCCGCTCGATATTGCCGATCACCCGGCGGCCCTCGCCCACCACGTACGGCAGCGTCGCGAACCTGTTGTCCAGCAGCACGATCTGCGCCACCGCGCGGGTGGCCGGGCTGCCCGACCCCATGGCGACGCCGATGTCGGCGTCCTTCAGCGCCAGCACGTCGTTCACGCCGTCGCCGGTCATGGCGACGGTGTGCCCGCGCGACTGCAGCGCGCCGACCATGGCGCGCTTCTGGTCCGGCCGCACCCGGCCGAAGGTGGTCTCGCGCTCCAGCACGTCGGCGAGGTCGTCGCGGCCGTCCGGCAGCTTCCTGGCGTCGACGGCGTGCTCGCCGCCCGGCAGCTCCAGGGAGGTGGCGACGGCGCCGACCGAGACGGCGTTGTCACCGGAGATCACCTTGATCGCGACGTCCTGCTTCGCGAAGTAGTCGAGCGTCTCGCGGGCGTCCGGGCGCACCTTCTGCTCCAGCACCACCAGCGCCTCCGGGCTGACCTCGCCGGGGGCGTCCGGCGCGTCCACCGCGCGGTCGCTGCGCGCGAGCAGCAGCACCCGCAGCCCGGCGGCGCCGAGCTCCTCGGCCCTGCGGGCCGCCGCCGACTGCGGGTCGAGCAGCACGTCGGGGGCGCCGAGCAGCCAGTTGCCGTGCTCGCCGTAGGAGTGGCCGCTCCACTTGGTGGCGGAGGAGAACGGCGCGACCGCGGTGGAGCGCCACCCCGGGTGCTCCGGCAGCGCCTCGGCGAGCGCCTGCACGCTGGCGTTCGGGCGCGGGTCGTCGGCGGCGAGCGCGGCCAGCGCGGTGCGGGCGGGGGCGCCGTCGCCCGCCAGGCTCTCGACGTCGGCGAGCCGCATGCCGTTCTCGGTGAGCGTGCCGGTCTTGTCCGCGCAGACCACGTCCACCCTGGCCAGCCCCTCGATCGCGGGCAGCTCCTGGACCAGGCACTTGCGCCTGCCCAGCCGGACGACGCCGACCGCGAAGGCGATCGAGGTCATCAGCACCAGCCCCTCCGGCACCATCGGCACCAGCGCGGCGACCATGCCGGTGACCGCGTCCTGCCAGCCCTGGCCGCTGGAGAAGAGCTGGTTGTAGATGCTCAGCAGCCCGGCCGGGACCAGCAGGAAGGTGATGAAGCGCAGGATCTTGTCGATGCCGCTGCGCAGCTCGGAGTGGACGAGCGTGAACTTGCTCGCCTCCTCGGCCAGCCGCGCGGCGTAGGCCGCGCGCCCGACCTTGGTGGCCCGGTAGGCGCCGGAGCCGGAGACCACGAAGCTGCCGGAGAGCACCTCGGCGCCGAGCTTCTTGTCGATCGGGTCGGCCTCGCCGGTGAGCAGCGATTCGTCCACCTCGAGCAGCTCGGCCTCGACCACCTCGCCGTCCACCACGATCTGGTCGCCGGGGCCGAGCTCGATCAGGTCGTCCTGCACCACCTCGCCGGGCGGCACCTCGGCCGCGGTGCCGTCGCGGCGCACCCGCGGCCGGGCCTGGCCGACGATGGCGAGCTCGTCCAGGGTGCGCTTGGCGCGCACCTCCTGGATGATGCCGATCGCGCTGTTGGCCACGATGAGCAGCCCGAACATGCCGTCGATCGGCGAACCGGCGGCCAGCACGAGCACGAAGAGCACGCCGAGGATGGCGTTGATGCGGGTGAAGACATTGGCGCGCACGATCTCCCGGACCGAGCGGGAGGCGCGGGCCGGGACGTCGTTGGTGCGGCCGTCGCTGCGGCGTTGCTCGACCTCGGCCGCGGTCAGCCCGGTCGCGGCATCCGCTCGCACGGAAAGAGACATGCCGCAAGGCTACGGGGGTATCGCGTCCGGCCCGCAACGAGGCGGCGCGGCGAACTACCGTGGTTCGGGTGTGGCGGAAGAGGTCGGTGCCCGGGGTCGCGTTCGGTGCTTCGGCGTACCTGCTGTGGGGGCTCTTCCCCGCCTTCTTCGGGTTGCTGGCCTTCGCCGGGGCGGTCGAGGTGCTGGCCGAGCGGATCGTCTGGACGCTGGTCGTCGTGCTCGGCGTGCTCGCGGTCACCGGGCGGCTGCGGCAGCTGCGCGGGATCGATGCCCGCACCTGGCGGCTGGCGGCGGCGGCGTCGCTGGCCATCTCGGTGAACTGGGGGGTCTACGTCTTCGGGGTGCTCTCCGGGAACGTGGTGCAGTGCGCGCTCGGCTACTTCGTGAACCCGCTGGTGACCGTGGCGTTCGGGGTGCTGATCTTCCGCGAGCGGCTGGCGGCGGCGCAGTGGGTGGCGCTCGGGCTCGGGGCGGTCGCGGTGCTGGTCCTGACCGTCGACTACGGGCGACCGCCCTGGATCGCGCTGGTCCTCGCCTGCTCGTTCGCCACCTACGGGCTGGTCAAGAAGGTGATCCGGCTGGACGCGCTGCGCAGCGTCGCGGCCGAGGGGATCGTCGGTGCGCCGATCGCGCTGGCCTTCCTGATCGTGCTCGCGGTGCGCGGGGAGAGTTCGTTCGGGGACGGGATCGGGCACACCGCCCTGCTCATCGCCACCGGGCCGGTCACCCTGATCCCGCTGCTGCTCTTCGCCACCGCCGCGCAGCGGGTCCCGCTCTCCACCATGGGGCTGCTCCAGTACCTCACCCCCGCGCTGCAGATGGCCTGGGGCGTCGCCGTCATGCACGAGCCCATGCCGCCCTCCCGCTGGGCGGGCTTCGCCCTCATCTGGTGCGCCCTCCTGCTCTTCAGCACCCATGCCCTGCTCCGCGCCCGCCGGAACCGCCGCACCGCCGAGCCCGCGAGTCCCTCGAACGCCCCCTCCGGAGACCCCGAGGGCCTGCCCGCCCCCGTCGAATCCGCGAGCCCGCTCACCCCCGCGGAACCCGCGAGCAGCGCCGCCCCTCGCTCATCGCGCAAATCAGTCGAGCGCGAAGCAGGCGACATACCGGCGCGCGATCAGTAACCGGTAAGAATCGGCCCCGGGGTCCACAGACCGGAACGGGACTCCTGCACCACCTGCGCCCGCGCCGGAACCGCGCTCGGATCGATCCGGGTGAACCGCTGCAACTCGCCCCAATCGCGCCGCCAATCGTGGGCGAGGTAGGTCGGCAGCGTCTCGGCCCGCAGCAGCAACGTGGTCCACCCGAGCGGCCCACCCCCGTCGTGGTTCTGCCACAGACTGGTGATCTCGGCCCCCGGCCGATCCGGCAGCACCCGGTACTCCGGCACCTCCGCGATCCCGTGCCGGTGATCGAACGGCCGCTGGCAGGGGAACTGCAACCCCACCATCCAGTCGAGCAGCACCGGCGCCGCCGAGCCGACCACCTCGTTCAGCGTGGAGGTCCGCGGCACCCGCGGCGGCGTCAGCGCGACCCACTGCGCCGGGTTGCGGTCCCGGTCGGCGGCCACGATCCGCACCACCTCCGCCTCGGCCGGGATGTCCGCGAGCGGCACCCGCAGATTGCGCCAGGACGGCGCGGGCCCGATATCGATCGGCAGCACCCGCCCGCCGGGCACCCCGTCGGCGGTCCCGTACTCCAGCGCCACCGACTGCCCCGGCGTCACCACCCCGTCGCTGTCCACCGAGCGGATCCGCCCCGCCGCCCCGATGGCGACGATCCCGTCCCGCTCCGCGGGCAGCCGGTACCAGCCGGTGGTCAGCTCGGCGGGCCCCGCGTCCCCGGAGCCGTAGCTGCCGAGCATCGGCACCAGCGCCGGGTCCAGCCCGAAGGGCAGCGCGGCGGTGCGGGTGCCCTCGGCGGTGTCGGAGTCGGTGGCGCCGGTCAGCGCGTCCGCGATGCTCCCCGATGCGCTGCCCTCGTCGTCCGGGCGCAGGTCGGCGGCGACCCCGCCGGGCACGAAGCCGGTCCCGGTCCCGGCCAGCGCGGCCGCGGCGTCGCCGGTGAGCGGTGGCAGCACCGACCCGGTCGGGTCGGTCTCCACCAGCACCTGGTCCGCCAGCCCGCACGGCTCGCCGAGCACCGCGGAGATGTTCGAGCTCGCCAGCGTGAACGCCGGATACCGGCTGATCGCCGCCTTGCCGAAGGAGGCGACCTGCAGCAGCACCGCGAACGCCAGCGCCATGGCGAGCACCGGCGCCGCCGAGACCCGCCGCGCGAACCCGGAGATGCGGTGCGGCGTCCCCGGCTCCGGCGCGCGCACCTGCCACCAGGCGGCCACCGCGAGCAGCCCGACGGCGAGCGCCAGGAAGACCGTGCTGAGCTGGATCCCGGCCAGCGACACCGGCTTGTCCCACCACGGGATGCCGTACGAGGAGACGTACCACCAGCCGTTGTCGCCGGTGCAGGCCAGCGCGAGCAGGAAGGCGAGCACCGCGGCGAAGAGCGCCCGGTTGCGCGGCGCCTTCATGACCGCGGGCGCCACCGCGACCGCGGCGAGCACCGCGACCATGCCCGCGACCCCGGCGAAGACGCCCAGGTGGTGCGTCCACTTGGTGGGCGTTGTCATCAACAGCAGCAGCGCGCCGACGGCGGTGCCGAGCGCACGGCGGGTCGGCCCCGCGGCCGTGGTCGGGATCCGGCCGCCCTTGCGCAGCAGCACCAGCACGCAGGTGAGCAGCCCGGCGACGAGCAGGAAGATCCCGGCGCGGCGGGCGAACGAGCCGTCCACCTCGGGCTGCAGCAGGTACTGGTAGCGCAGGTACTCCTGGAACCACTTGACGTCCGGGCCCGCGATGGCGTGCACCCGCTGCATCTCGAACAGGGCGCTCAGCGGCTGGTCCGCGAAGGCGACGGCGAGCACCAGCGTGCCCGCAGCGCCGATCGGCGCGGCCAGGGACAGCCCGGAGCGGAACGACCCCGACCCCGCGGCCCGGCGCCGGACGATGTGCGCCAGCGGGCGCAGCCCGGCCAGCAGCGCGGCGATACACAGCACCCCGGACGGCCCCGCCGTGCAGGCGAAGGCCGCGACCAGCACCGCGACCGCCGCGGGCAGCAGCCGCCCGGTGGCGATGGCGCGCTCCATCGAGCACCAGGTGAGCACGATGGCGAGCGCGACGACGGGCTCCGGGCGCAGGCCGTTGTCGTAGGGCAGCCAGACGGCGAGGAAGGCGAGCGCGCCGGTCCAGCGCGCGACCCGGTGGTGCCGGACCGCGGTGCCGAACCGCGGGACGACCTCGCGGCTGATCAGCAGCCAGATCAGCAGCCCGGCGGCGAGCGTCGGCAGCCGGACGAACGGGCTCGCGGTGCTGATCTCGGCCATGACCCGGATCAGGTCGTAGTAGGGCGTGCCGACCGGGTTCTCCGGCACCCCGAACCAGCGGAAGTAGTTGGCCATGTAGCCCGCGGTGCCCGAGGTGCGGGCCATGCCGAACTGGTAGCCGTCGTCGGAGGTGGTGGAGCCGATGAAGTACCAGAGCACCAGGACCGCGGCGACGAAGCCGTCCAGCGGGGTGCACCGCCACCAGCGGGCGGGCAGCACCCGGCGCGGGCGCAGGCCGTCGCGGCGGTCGAGGACGTACAGCGCGGCGAGCGCGAGCACCGTGCTCAGCGCGGCGCCCCAGATGGCGAGCAGTTTCAGCGTGCTCGGCGTGGAGGAGAAGCGGGAGTCGACCTCGGCGCGCATGGTCGCGCCCGCCGGGTCGGGCAGGTCGCTGAAGAGCCCGACCACCTGCGGGCGGTAGTCGCCCGCCAGGGTCACCGGGGCGCCGCCCGCGCCGGCGAAGGTGGCGCCGTCACCGTCCGCACGGAGGGTCAGGGTGCAGCCCGGCGGCAGGTCGGTGACCGGGGTGCTCAGCAGCGCCTGGTTGCGCAGCACGACATCCAGCCGAGCCGGGGCCTGCTCCCCTGCCTGCCCCGCAGCCGCGCCGGAACCATCCGCGCCGGGCACAGCGCCGTCGGAACCATCCGCGCCGGGCACAGGAGCGCCGGAGCCGTCGGCGTCGGGCGCCGGTGTACCCGGGCGCACCTGGGCGATGAAGCCGTAGCGCTCGAGGTCGGGGGCGCCGGCGGGCGCGGTGGCGGCGAGCACCCCGCCGCCGGGCAGCTGCTCGACGGCGGCGCACGGAATGGTGGCGTCGAAGGTCAGCGGGGCGTAGGCGACCAGCGGCGCCTCCACCGAAGCGGGGGTACCGCCCTGCGGCCACTCCAGCGTGGTGGCGTCCACCCGCACCGGCAGCAGCGGGACCGCAATAGCGCAGAGCATGCCGAACAAGCCGGCGATCAGGGCGACCGGGGCGGCCCACCGGCGGGCACCGCCGGGAGCTCGCACCGGGTCCGGGTCGTTCACGGAGGGCCCGCGCCCGGCCCGCACCATCGTTTCGGCCACGGGGCTCGATCGTGCCACGCGCGATCCTCCACCCCGGCCCCGGGGTCGCGCCCCCCGGAATACCGAACGGCCGGTCACCCCGGGGAAACGGGGTGACCGGCCGAGCCGATCGGCGGGGGCGATCAGGCGGTGCAGGCGACCGACTGCTGGCCCAGGTTGGTCAGCATCAGGCAGGCCCACTGCTTCTGGACCTTCCAGACGCCGTCCTCGGCGACGAACGGCACGTCGACCACGTTGGTCTGGCCATTGAGCACGAAGTTGGCCTTGGCGTTCACGCTCTCACCGAACGAGGTCACGTCGGTCACGGTGACCGCGACCCCGGCCGCCTTGGCGGCCTCGGCGAGCCGGTTCGGCAGCTCCGGATCGGCCTCGATGCCCTGCACCAGCTCCAGCTTCTCCGAGCTCGGGATGGCCGGGTCGAGCGCGGTGCCGAGCTTGCTGTTCAGCTCGTCGACGGTCGGGACCGGGGGCAGCGCGGCATCCGACGACGCGGAGGTGCTCGCCGCGGCGCTGCTGCTGGTCGTGGTGGCCGGCTTGCTCTCGGTGTCGTCGCCACCGCAGGCCGTCAGGCCAAGCGCCGCGACGGCGGCAAAGCCCGCGATCGCGATTCGTCCGGTCTTACGAAGCTTCAACTGCTCGTCCTTCACATATCGAGGAGGTTCGCTGCACGAGCCACCCAGGCTACCGTCAGCGGAGGCTGCCGAGCGGATCGGCTCGGGACAGCCTCGGGTCGTCGGCAGCGAACGTACGCGCCGGGCCCGGACCTGTCGAGCGGGTCTCGAACCGCACCGTCACCCGCCCGTGCCCCGCCCCCTGCACCCAGCCGTGTCCGTGCTCCGGGTGCGCCACGTCCAGCCCCGGGTACCAGTGCGGCAGCGCGGCGTTCGCCGCCTGGCCCCTGGCGGCGACCGGAAGTGGTTGCGGCACAGCGCCACCCGGGAAGTAGCCGGGCTCGGCGTCCGGCTCGGCCTTGGCCGGGACGTCCCGGTCCAGCTCCGGGAAGAGCGACTCCTGCCTGACCGTGGAGAGCCCGGCGTACCCGACCCCGACCAGCCGCACCGGCCCCAGCTCCATCGGGTCGATGGCCGAGCGCTGCGCCGCGGTGGCCAGGGTGGCGGCGTCGGTGGTGGCGTAGGGCAGCGTGAGCGACCTGGTCACGATGGCCATGTCCGCCTTCCGCAGCTTCAGCACGACGGTCCGCGCGGCCCTGCCGTCCCTGGTCAGCCGCTTGTACGCGGCGGCGGCCATGGCGTCGATGGCCGGGCGCAGCTGGGCCATGGTGACCAGGTCGTGCTCGTAGGTGGTCTCGGCGCTGATCTGCTTGGCCTCGGCGCGCTCGGCGACCGGGCGGTCGTCGATGCCGCGGGCCAGCCGGTGCAGCGCGCTGCCGACGGCACCGCCGAGCAGCGTGGCCGCCTCCTGCTCGGGCAGCGCCGCGAAGGCACCGACGGTCTCGATCCCGGCCGAGCGCAGCCTGCCCTCCGCCACCGGCCCGATCCCCCACAGCTTGCGCACCGGCAGCGCGGCCAGCAGCGCACCCTGCTCGGCGGGGTCGATCACCCGGACGCCGTCCGGCTTGGCCAGCCCGGAGGCGATCTTGGCCAGCTGCTTGCCTGTCCCCGCGCCCACCGAGGCGACCAACCCGGTGCGCGTGCGCACCAGCGCGCGCAGCTCCGCGCAGAACTCCGCCACCCCGGCCGCGGTCGCCCCCGCCAGCTCGGCGGGCTCGCCGAACGCCTCGTCGAAGGAGAGCGTCTCCAGCACCGGAATGCGCGTGCGCAGCGCGTCGAAGACCTGCCCGCTCAGCGCGCCGTACACCGCGCCGCGCGGCGGGAGCACCACCGCCGCGCCCCCGACCAGCCTGCGGGCCTGGTGCATCGGCATGGCCGAGCGCGCGCCGAACACCCTGGACTCGTAGCTGGCGCCCGCCACCACCCCGCGCTGCCCGACGCCGCCGACCAGCACCGGGCGCCCGCGCAGCGTCGGCCGGGTGAGCTGCTCGACCGAGGCGAAGAAGGCGTCCATATCGATGTGCAGCACCCAGCGCCGGACCGGCTGCCCGGCCGTCACCGGCACGCCGCGCCCAGGCGCAGGCCGCGCGGCGCCGCGGGCACCGGGACGGGGCGGAGGGCGGCTCTCACGCCCCGGAATCTACGCCCGACCACCGACAGCGAGCGGTGTCGCCGGGCCGGTAAGCGGGGGCGGGGTCCGAATCCCCGCCCGGATCGGGGGCTCCGCGTCGACCGGGGATCGCTGTGTGATGATCGGCGCATGAAGATCCGCAAGGCCGTGATACCGGCCGCCGGAATCGGCTCCCGGCTGCTGCCGCTGACCAAGGCGATCCCCAAGGAGATGCTTCCGGTCGGGGACAAGCCGGTCATCGAGCACACCGTGCGCGAGCTGGTCGCCTCGGGCATCACCGACATCACCATCGTGGTCAGCGGCGGGAAGTCGCTGATCCAGGACCACTTCCGCCCCAACCCCGCGCTCGTGGCCCAGCTGCGCTCGGACGGGAAGACCGCCTTCGCCGACGCCGTCGAGGAGGTCGGGGAGCTCTCCCGGCGCGGGCACATCACCTACCTGGACCAGCACGGGCCGTACGGCAACGGGACGCCGGTGCTCAATGCCGCGCGGCACGCCGGGGACGAGCCCATGCTGGTGCTCTGGCCGGACGACGTCTTCGTCGCCGAGGTGCCGCGGGCGCAGCAGCTCATCGATGCCTACGAGAGCACGGGGGCGCCGGTGCTGGCGCTGCTGCCGATGGACCCGGCGGATTCGCAGCGGTACGGGGTTCCGGTGGTGGCGGAGGATCGGGGGGCCGGGCTGCTGCGGATCACCGGGCTGCGGGAGAAGCCGAAGTCCGCGGATGCGCCGTCCGCGTTCGCCGCGATCGGCGGGTACGTGGTGACGCCGGGGATCGTCGAGGAGCTGCGGTCGCAGACGCAGGATTGGTACCGGCATCGGACCGGTGAGATCTATCTGACGGATGCCATCAATACGTTCGCGGCGGCGAATCCGGTGTTCGGGCAGGTGATTCAGGGGCGCTGGTACGACACCGGGAATCCGGCGGACTATCTGGTCGCGCAGTTCGCCTCCGCGCTGGCGCATCCCGAGTACGGAGCGTTGCTCCGCGACCTCTGCGTGCCGCAGGACTGATCCCTCCGGGGGACTGTCGCATCGCCGCGAGCGGCGGCTCGACTCCGTTGTGCGGTGGGGCGAAAACCTGCGGTTTCCGCCCCACCGGATCGCGGGGTCCGGGGGACGTCAGCCCCCCGGGAAAACCCCTTACTTCACACCTTGGCGACAGCCACCCTGACCCCGCCGCAGACGACGGGCGCATCATCACCCGCCGGGCCGAAGTCGAGCGAGGTGGCGAGGATCTCGCCCCCGATCAACCCTGCGTGCCGCTCGGCCCACGGCCGCTGCTCGGCAGGCACGTCGAGCACGACGCTGATCCGATCCGCTACCTCAAGACCGAGCGACTTCCGCGTCTCCTGCAGGTCGCGGATGAGGTCACGGGCCCACCCCTCGGCCTCGAGCTCCTCGGTGACCCTGTCGTCGAGCACGACGAGCCCGGCGTTCCCGGGCAGCGCCGCCGTCGACTCCGGCGAGGCGGCGACCAGCCGACGGCTGTACTCCTCCGGCAGCAGCGCGACGTCGGCGGCGCGCACCACGCCGTCCGCGTCCTCGGCCCAGTCCCCCGCCTTGACCGCCTTGATCACCGTCTGCACCTGCTTGCCCAGCCGCGGCCCGGCCACCCGCGCGTTCACGGTCAGCTCGAAGCGCCCGTGCGCGTCGACGTCGGTGGTCAGCGTGACCTTCTTGACGTTCACCTCGTCGGCGATCACGTCGGCGTAGTCGCGCAGCCGCTCGGCGTCGGCCGCCGCGATGGTCACCTCGGAGAGCGGCAGCCGCACCCGCAGCTTCTTCGCCTTGCGCAGACCCAGCACGGTGGAGCAGACCGTCCGCACCTCGTCCATGGTGGCGACCAGCTCGGCGTCGTGCGGCAGCTCGCCCTCGGCGGGCCAGTCGGCGAGGTGCACCGAGCGCCCGCCGGTGAGCCCGCGCCAGATCACCTCGGTGATCAGCGGGAGCAGCGGCGCGGCCAGCCTGGTGACCACCTCCAGCACGGTGTGCAGGGTGTCGACGGCGTCCCGGTCCTCGCCCCAGAACCGGCTCCGGCTGCGGCGCACGTACCAGTTGGTGAGCGCGTCGGCGAAGGTGCGCAGCTCGTCGCAGGCGCCCGCGATGTCGTACACCTCCAGCGCCGCGGTGACGGCGTCGCGGGTCGCCGCCAGCTTGGCCAGGATGTACCGGTCGAGGACGTGCGGCGAGTCGGTGCGCCATGTGCCCGGCTCGGTGGCGTAGAGCTGCAGGAAGGTCCAGGCGTTCCAGAGCGGCCGGAGCGCGTGCGAGACGCCTTCGCGGATCCCGCGCTCGGTGACGATGAGGTTGCCGCCGCGCAGGATCGGCGAGCTCATCAGGAACCAGCGCATGGCGTCCGAGCCGTCCCGGTCGAACACCTCCTTGACGTCCGGGTAGTTGCCCTTCGACTTGCTCATCTTGAGCCCGTCGTCGCCGAGCACGATCCCGTGCGCCGCGACCGTCTTGAAGGCCGGGCTGTCGAAGAGCGCGGTGGCGAGCACGTGCAGCGTGTAGAACCAGCCGCGGGTCTGCCCGTTGTACTCGACGATGAAGTCGCCGGGGAAGTGGCCGTCGAACCACTCCTTGTTCTCGAACGGGTAGTGCACCTGGGCGTACGGCATGGAACCGGACTCGAACCAGCAGTCGAGCACCTCGGGCACCCGGCGCATGGTGGATTTCCCGGTCGGGTCGTCCGGGTTGGGCCGGGTGAGGTCGTCGATCATGGGCCGGTGCAGGTCGTCCGGGCGCACGCCGAAGTCGCGCTCCAGGTCGTCCAGCGAGCCGTACACGTCGAGCCGGGGGTAGGCCGGGTCGTCCGAGACCCAGACCGGGATCGGGCTGCCCCAGTAGCGGTTCCGGCTGATGTTCCAGTCCCGCGCGCCCTCCAGCCACTTGCCGAACTGGCCGTCCCTGATGTGCTCCGGCACCCAGGTGATCTGCTTGTTCAGCTCGACCATCCGGTCCCGGAACTTGGTCACCGCGACGAACCAGGACGGCACCGCCATGTAGATGAGCGGCTGCCCGGAGCGCCAGCTGTGCGGGTAGGAGTGCTCGATGGTCTCGTGCCGCAGCAGCTTCCCGGCCGCCCTGAGGTCCTTGATGATCACCGGGTTGGCGTCGAAGACCATCAGCCCCTCGTACGGCGGCACCATCGAGGTGAACTTGCCGCCCTGGTCCAGCGGCTGCACCAGCTCGATGCCGTTGGCGACGCAGACCTCCATGTCCTCCTCGCCGAAGGCGGGCGCGAGATGCACGACGCCGGTGCCGGAGTCGGTGGTCACGTAGTCCGCGGCGAGCACGCGGTGTGCGTTCGGGTGGCCCGCGAAGAAGTCGAAGGCCGGGGTGTAGGCGAGGTCGACCAGCGCGGCGCCGACGTGCTCGGAGAGCACCTCCGGCTCCTCGCCCAGCTCGCGGGCGTAGTGCGAAACCCGCTCGGCGGCCAGCAGGTAGCGCTTGCCGTCGGCGCCGCGCAGGTGCACGTAGGTGAGGTCGGGGTGCACCGCGATCGCCAGGTTGGAGGGCAGCGTCCACGGCGTGGTGGTCCAGATGACCGCGGCGGCGCCGTCCAGCTCGCGCAGCGGGTGGTCGTCCGGCACCCGCAGCACCATGTCGACGGTGACCGCCGGGTCCTGGCGCATCTTGTAGGCGTCGTCGAGCCGGGTCTCCTGGTTCGACAGCGGCGTCTGCTCGTACCAGCTGTAGGGCAGCACCCGGAAGCCCTGGTAGATCAGCCCCTTGTCGTAGAGGGTCTTGAACGCCCACATGACCGACTCCATGAAGTCGAGATCGAGCGTCTTGTAGTCGTTGTCGAAGTCGACCCAGCGGGCCTGGCGGGTGACGTAGTCCCGCCATTCCCCGGTATAGCGCAGCACCGAGGACTTGCACGCCGCATTGAATTCGGCGAGCCCCATCGCGTCGATCTGTGATTTGTCCGTGATACCGAGCTGCTTTTCCGCTTCGATTTCCGCGGGCAGCCCGTGGCAGTCCCATCCGAAGCGCCGGTCGACGCGGTTTCCGCGCATCGTCCGGAAACGGGGAACGAGATCTTTCACGTATCCGGTGAGCAAATGGCCGTAATGCGGCAGCCCATTGGCAAACGGCGGGCCGTCGTAGAAGACGAACTCCGCTGCCCCGGAACGGTTTTCGATGCTCGCCCGGAAGGTGTCGTCGGCGGCCCACGCGTCGAGCACGCGGCGCTCCAGCTCGGGGAACGCCGAGCCCGCGCCCGCGGCGAGGTCGACGCGCGGGTAGGCGCTGCGGGAAGTGTCGTCCGCCATGGCGGTGTCCGGTCTCCTCCGTGCCGCCGCGCCGATCGGCGCGGTGTGGTTGGCACGGGGACGATGCCGGCGCCGGTGCGCCGAGACCGCGGTACCACCCCGCTTGCCCGGCCGCGGCCGGACCTCTCGTTGCGAGCTGTGACGGGCTCTCCCGTTCGGTTCTACTGAGCGCGGCGGGCGCGCCGTTCTTCCGAAGGCTCCCCGGTGATGGCCGGATCGACGCCAGGTGGTTCCAGTCTATCGGCGGCGGTCAACTCTTTTCGGAGCGGGCTCGCGATCGCCCTCCTCCGCCCGCCCGCCGGAGAGCGCGCTGGCCAGCAACAGCACCGCGCCGAGCACGCACACCACGATGCAGCCCCAGGCCCAGAGCACCGAACCGGTGGTCAGGGCCGTCACGAGCAGGGCGAAGCCGATCGCGGCGAGCACCAGTGTCAATACCAGCACGGTGACCCCCAGTGGAGACTCGACAGGACGCGCTACCGGTCGGCAACCGCCGAACGGACCCTGCTACAAGTCTACTTGCCGCCCTTGGCGAAGGAGGCGGGCGCGAGGCTGTTGGCGCCGGTATCGAAGCCGCCGTCGTCCACCGGGACCGCGGAGCCGCGGTTCTCCAGCTCCTCCAGCTGTGACTCCAGGTAGGACTTCAGCCGCACCCGGTACTCCCGCTCGAAGGTCTTGAGCTGCTCGATCCGGCTCTCCAGCACGCTGCGCTGCTGGGTGATGGTGGCCATGATCTCGGTGTGCTTGCGCTCGGCGTCGGCCTGCAGCGCGTCCGCCTTCTCCTTGGCCTGGCGGAGCTGGCTGTCCGAACGGGTCTGCGCGTCGGAGAGCATGGAGTCGGACTTCTGCCGCGCGTCCGCGATCATCGAGTCGGAGCGGTTGCGGGCGTCGGCGACGAGTCGCTCGGAGTTAGCCCTGGCGTTGGAGAGCAGGTTCTCCGCCTCGCTCTTGGCGTCGCTGGTGAGCCGGTCGGCCATCTCCTGGGCCAGGCTCAGCACCTTGGCCGCCTGCAGGTTCGCGTCGACGCCCTGGCCGTCCGCAGCCGGTACCGCGGGCATCGGCGGCTGCGGGGCGGGTGGGACCGGTTGTTTGATCGGTTCTGGCGGCGGCGCCTGCTGGACCGGCGGTTTCACCACGCCGGGGCCGGGGCCGCGGTTCTTCTTGGCATCCGTCAGCTCGGCGTCGAGCTCCGCGACCCGCTGCCGCAGATCGGCGTTCTCCTCGATCAGCCGCGACAGCTCCTGCTCCACCAGATCCAGGAACGCGTCGACCTCGTCCTCGTTGTAGCCGCGCTTCCCGATCGGCGGTTTGCTGAACGCGACGTTGTGCACATCGGCTGGAGTCAGCGGCATCGAAGGATCCCTTCACGCGTCTTTTGGAGATCTGGCAGATCTGACATCTCGTTCCCGGCCCATTCTGTCACACGGGAGCTACGGGCTGCCCGAGCCTGCCCACGATCGACATCAGGATGAACACGATGAATAGCAGGACCATAATCGACAGATCGAGGCGAATTCCCCCCAGCGACACCGGGGGTATCACGCGCCTCAGGAGTTTCACCGGTGGATCCGTGATGGTGAAGATCGCCTCCAGGATCACCACCACGAAGCCGGTCGGGCGCCAGTCCCGGGCGAAGCTGCGGATGAACTCCACGATCACCCGGCTGATCAGCAGCAACCAGAAGATGAACAGGACGAAGTAGAGCACCGCGAAGACCACCACGACATCACTCTGCCCGAAAATCGGCGACGCGCAAAACGACCGCGCCGGTCCGGCTCGGCCGGACCGGCGCGCTGCCGGGTGGCAACCCCGTTACTTCTGGTTGTAGAAGCCGGTTTCCGCGATCCGGCGACGCTCCTCCGCCGAGACGTCCACGTCCGCCGGTGAGAGCAGGAACACCTTGGTGGCCACCTTGTCGAACGAGCCACGCAGCGCGAAGGCCAGCCCGGCCGCGAAGTCGACCAGCCGCTTGGCGTCGGCGTTGCTCAGGTCGACCAGGTCCATGATCACCGGGTTGCCCTCGCGGAAGCGCTCCCCGATGATGCGCGCCTCGCTGTAGTCGCGCGGCCGCAGCGTGGTGATCTTGGACAAGGGACCTCCGTCCTCGAAGATCCCCGGCCGCCTGGTGGCGACCGGCTCGGCGCGCATGCGCTCCTCGAGCCTGCGCTCCTCGGCCTCGGGATCGACGGCGAGCGCGCCGCGGGTCGCCCCCCGCATCATCGGCGCGCCGCCGCCCGCCCTGAACCGCGCCGCGCCCGCCGAGTCGATCCGGGTCGGCCTGCGCGGCGGCGGCTCGTACCGGTCGTCGGAGTACCCCTCGTCGGCGTACTCCTCGCGCCGCGGCAGCGGCGGGTAGCCGCCCTGGTACGGGGACTTGTACGCGGGCTCGGGGTACTCGGACTCGGCGGCGTAGTGCTCGTCGCCGTAACCGTCGGAAGGGGAGCCGTAGCGGCTGTAAGCGCCGTACTCCCGGTCGAATTCGCGCGCGCGGGAGCGCCGGGGGCCGCGGTCGTCGATGCCGTGCGGGGCCCGGTCGTCGACATAGTCGTCCTCGTACTCGTCGAGTGGAACCATGCCGAAGTACGCCTTGAACTTGTGCAGCGTGCTCATCTGGTCGACCTTCCTTCGGCCCCGGTGGCGGCCGGGTGTTGAAGTCTTGCTCAGCACCCCTCGTCAGTCCCCAGCATATGTGTCGAATGTGACTGATGAGGTTTCTTTGCTAGCCCGAGGTTATCGGGCGTGTACCCAGGAGCGCGGTACCGACACGCACACAGGTCGAACCGTGTGCCACAGCTGATTCCAGATCGCCCGACATGCCCGCCGAGAGTTCGCTCGCCCCCGGGTGCGTACCGCGCAGCCGGGTGTGCAAGGTCTCGAGGCGGGCGAAGGCGCTATCGGGCTCGGCGTCCAGCGGCGGGATCGCCATCAGCCCCGCGAGTTCCAGGGCGGGGGCGGCGGCGATCCGGTCCGCGAGCGCGGGCAGGTCGGCCGGGGCGACGCCGCCCCTTCCCGGGTCGGTGTCCAGGCTGACCTGCAGCAATACTCGCAGCGGGGCGCTGCGCTCGCCCGCGTCGAGCGCGGACCGCGCGGCGGCGTCCAGCGCGGCGGCGAGGCGTTCGCTGTCCACCGACTGCACGGTGTGCGCCCAGCGGGCCACCGCCTTCGCCTTGTTGCGCTGCAGCCGCCCGATCATGTGCCACGCGACGGGCTCGCTCAAACCCGGTGTCAGCTCGGTCACCTTGGCGGTCGCCTCCTGTTCGCGGGACTCGCCGAAGGCGCGGCAGCCGAGGTCGTAGAGGATCGCGATGTCCGTCGCCGGGTGGAACTTGGTGACCGGCAGCAGCCGCACCTCCCCCGGCGCGCGCCCGGCGGCGGCGCAGGCCGCCTCGATCCGCGCCGTGACCGCCGCGAGCCGCTCGGCCAACTCGGCCGCGCGCGCGGTCGCCCCCGCCGTCACGCGGCCTGCATCCAGATCACGCCTGCGATGCGGCCGGTGGGGGCGCCGCGGCGGTGGCTGAAGAGCGTCTTGTCCTCGATGGTGCAGCGCGGGTCGACGGCGACCCCGCCGACCCCGGCGGCCTCGAGCTGCCTGCGGATGCCTGCGCGCAGGTCGAGCGCGGGGGTGCCGCGCACGGTGGTGGCGGCGCTGCCGGGCAGGTGCGCCTCGACGTCGGCGCGCATGGCGGCGGGCACCTCGTACTGCCTGCCGGAGGCGGCCGGGCCGAGGAAGGCGCCGATCCGCTCGACCCGCGCGCCCACCGAGGTCATGGCGGCCAGTACCCGGGGCACGATGCCGATCCTGGCGCCGACCCGGCCCGCGTGCACGGCGGCGATCACCCCCGCCTCGTCGTCGGAGAGCAGCAGCGGCACGCAGTCCGCGGTGAGCACCACCAGCGCCAGGTTCGGCACCGTCGTCACCAGCGCGTCGGTGGCGGGCACCGGCTCGGCGCGCGGGCCGTCCACGATCTCCACCGCGCGGCCGTGGATCTGCTCCATCCAGACCAGCCGCTCCGGCGCCAGCCCGATGCCATCGGCCAGCCGCTCCCGGTTCCGCCGCACCGCCGCCGGGTCGTCGCCGACGTGGTCGCCCAGGTTGAAGCTGTCGTAGGGCGCGGCCGAGAAGCCGCCCGCGCGCGTCGTGGTGACCCGGCGGACGGTGAGCGCGGGAGCGGAAGTCATGGCTCCGAGCTTAATCCGCGCCACCGACCGGCGATCGCCGCGCCGGGGCGCCCGCGCTCAGTGCCGCATGAAGTCCGGGACGTCGACGTCGTCGTCGTCCGGCGGGTCGATGTGGGTGCGCGGGTTGTCCCGGATGGTGGGCTCGGCGGCCGGGCGCAGCCGGTCCGGCTCCCGGTAGTTCGGCACCGCGCCGCGGCCGCTGTCGTAGGCGGGCGGGTCGACGCCGCGGGAGGCGGGCTCGCTGCTCCCCCGCTGCCCGATCTCGCCCGCCCGGCCGGAGCCGATGGTGCCGCGCACCGACCCGGGATCGAAGACCCGCCTGGTCGGCCCGCCGCCGTCGAAGCCCGCGGCGATCACCGTGACCCTGACCTCGTCGCCGAGCGAGTCGTCGATCACCGTGCCGAAGATGATGTTGGCCTCGATGTGCGCGGCCTCCTGCACCAGCGAGGCCGCCTCGTTGATCTCGAAGAGCCCGAGGTCGGAGCCGCCCGCGATCGAGAGCAGCACGCCGTGCGCGCCGTCCATCGACGCCTCGAGCAGCGGCGAGTTGATCGCCGACTCCGCCGCCTTCACCGAGCGCCCCTCGCCGCGCGCCGAGCCGATGCCCATGAGCGCGCTGCCCGCGCCGGACATGACGCTCTTGACGTCCGCGAAGTCGACGTTGATCAGGCCGGGGGTGGTGATCAGGTCGGTGATGCCCTGGACACCGTTGAGCAGCACCTCGTCCGCCGAGCGGAAGGCGTCCATCAGGCTGACCGCCGCGTCGCCGAGCTGCAGCAGCCGGTCGTTCGGGATGACGATCAGGGTGTCGCAGGACTCGCGCAGCGCGTTGATACCGGTCTCGGCCTGGTTGCCGCGGCGCTTGCCCTCGAAGGAGAACGGCCGGGTGACCACGCCGATGGTCAGCGCGCCGAGCTTGCGCGCGATGCTGGCCACGACCGGCGCGCCGCCGGTGCCGGTGCCGCCGCCCTCGCCCGCGGTGACGAAGACCATGTCGGCGCCCTTGAGCACCTCTTCGATCTCGTCCTTGTGGTCCTCGGCGGCCTTCCGGCCGACCTCGGGATCGGCGCCCGCACCGAGCCCGCGGGTGAGCTCGCGGCCCACGTCGAGCTTCACGTCGGCGTCGCTCATCAGCAGCGCCTGCGCGTCGGTGTTGACCGCGATGAACTCGACTCCCTTGAGTCCCTGTTCGATCATCCGGTTGACGGCGTTCACGCCGCCGCCGCCGATGCCGACGACCTTGATCACAGCAAGGTAGTTGTGCGGGGGCGTCATGAGCTCTCGCCTTCCTTCGATCTCGAGCCTGTCGTGTTCGGATCCCGAACCTCAGGCGGCGCCGTCCGGGATCCCGGCAAGCGGGCCGACCCGGAGGGCAGGCCGCCCTCCGGGCAAACCCTAAAGCTGAACCATAGGGTTAGCGTTATGTCAAGTCTCCGACTGCTGCGGAACGCTATTCGCCGTGCTCGCGATCCGCGCGCAGGCGCGCCGGTGGGAGGTCCGGTTTGTGTTGCGATCCCACCCGCCCCGACGCACCCCACACCGTAGCCCGCGCCGCGCCCCCGATGCTCGGGCCGGGCCGACGGCGCAGGTCCGGGGCGCGGGAAACCCTCCGCGCACGGGGCAGGCGTCATCGAACCGTCACCAGGTTCGGGCTGGAGACGTCGAAGATCGTGCCGTCCCGGGTGAGCAGCGGGCCGACAACCGCCGCCTTGCGGGCCGCGTCCTCGGCGCCGCCCCACAATACGGTACGGCCGTCCCGGAGCGTCAGCACGATGTCCGAGGCCGAGCGCGCCTCCACCTTCGCCACCTCGGCGGCGAGCGCGGGCGGCAGCGCGGTCAACACTGTCACGGCGGCTTGACGGGTCGCGGGGGTCGCACCGGCGGCGGCCAGCTCCGGGACACCGGGCGGCGCGGGCTCCACCGCGTACTCCACCGCCTCGGCGTCCACCAGGTGCGCACCGCCGGGGCCGGTGAACCAGAGCACCGGGGTGCGCTCCCGCACGGTCACCAGGACGGTGCCGGGGAAGACCCGCTGCACCCTGGCGGTGCTGATCTTCGGGATGCTCGCCACCCGCGCGGCCATGGCGGTGGTGTCGATGCGCAGCATGGAGAGGCCGTCCGGCACGCCGAGCTCCGCCCGCACCGCGTCCTCCGGCACCGCGGCGGCGCCCTCCACGCGCACCGTCCGCACCGCGAAGGCGGGCGTGAGGTAGGCGACCGCGACCGCGGTGACCAGCACCGCGACCCCGAGCACGCCCCAGCGCGCCGGGCGCGGCAGTCGCCGACGGCGCGCCGGGCGCCCGCCCGACCGGGCCGCGGCCCGGCCCGGCCACGCGGGCAGCCACCTCACCGTCCGGCGTGCGGGCGCGCCCGCAGCCCGTCGAGGATCTGCCCGCCGAGCATGGTGACGTCGCCCGCGCCCATGGTGATGACCACGTCGCCGGGGAGCGCCAGCGCGGCCGCCTGCCTGCCCACCCGGGACATGTCCGGCTGGTAGTGCACCGGGACGGTGACCGACTGCGCCACCAGCGCGCCGTTCACCCCGGGCAGCGGCTTCTCCCGCGCGCCGTAGACGTCGAGCACGACCACCTCGTCGGCGAGGCTCAGCGCGGCGCCGAACTCGGCGGCGAAGGCGGCGGTGCGGCTGTAGAGGTGCGGCTGGAAGACCACGATCACCCGGCCCGGCCTGGACCTGGCGCCGTCGGCGGCCTCCTGGCGCACCAGCTCGGCGGCGGCGCCGAGCACGGCGCGCACCTCGGTCGGGTGGTGCGCGTAGTCGTCGAAGACCCGGACGCCGTTCTCCCGACCCGCGAACTGGAACCGGCGGTGCACCCCGCCGAACCCCTCCAGCCCCTGGATCAGCTCGTCCACGTCGGCGCCCGCGGCCCGGCCCGCCAGCAGCGCGGCCAGCGCGTTGGTCGCCATGTGCCTGCCAGGCACCGCCAGCCGCAGCGCGCGCGGCGTCGGCTCGTCGTCCAGCTGGAACTGCGCCAGCCCGCCGACGTCGCGCGGCTCCCAGCTCTGCAGCCTGGCCCCGACCGGGACCGGGGCGTCGGCCAGCTCGCCGGAGCCGTAGCCGAGCACCGCGATGCCGCGCTCGGCCAGCCGCGGGGCGACCCGCTCGGCCAGCGCGCGCGAGCCGGGGTCGTCCAGGCAGACCACGAGCAGCCCGCCGGGGGCGAGGCGGTCGGCGAAGTCGTCGAAGACCTGGGTGTAGGCCTCGGGGGTGCCGAAGAAGTCGAGGTGGTCGGATTCCACGTTGGTGACGACGGCGACGTCCGGGTCGTACTGCAGCAGCGAGCCGTCGCTCTCGTCCGCCTCGGCCACGAAGATGCCGCCGGTGCCGTGGTGCGCGTTGGTGCCCGCCTCGTTCAGCTCGCCGCCGACCGCGAAGGACGGGTCGAAGCCGCAGTGCTGCAGCGCCACGATGAGCATGGAGGTGGTCGAGGTCTTGCCGTGCGTGCCGGAGACCAGCAGGGTGCGGTGGCCGCGCATGAGCGAGGCCAGCACCGCGGGGCGCAGCAGCACCGGGATCTCGCGGCGGTGCGCCTCGACCAGCTCGGGGTTGGTCTTGGGGATGGCGGCGAAGGTGGTGACGACGGCGGTCGGCCCGCCGGGCAGCAGGTCGAGCGCGCTCGCGTCGTGCCCGATCCGCACCTCGGCGCCGCGGGCCCGGAGCGCGAGCACGCCGCGGCTCTCCTTGGCGTCCGAGCCGGAGACGGCGCCGCCCCTGGCGAGCAGGATGCGCGCAATGCCGGACATGCCTGCGCCCCCGATCCCCACCATGTGCACGCGCTCGAGTTCAGCCGGGAGCGCGGAGCGCGCGGTGTCCGCGGCGGTCGCCTCGGCCGGGGGGACGTGGCCCGCGGGAGCGGGAAGGCCCTCCGCTTCCAGCTCGGTCATCGGCCCGCCACCTCGCGGACGATGCGGGCGACCTCGTCGGCGGCGTCGCGATGCCCGGCGCCGGCCGCGGCGCGGCCCATCCCGGTCAGGCGTGCGGGGTCCTGGAGCAGCGGAATCACCTCGTCGATCACGTACTTCGGCGTCAACTCCGAATCGGGGACAATTCTGCCACCACCGGCGGCCACAACGGGGCGCGCATTGAGCTCCTGCTCCCCGTTGCCGTGCGGCAGCGGCACGTAGAAGGCGGGCAGCCCGACCGCGGAGACCTCGGCGACCGTCATCGCCCCGGAGCGGCAGACCACCGCGTCGGCGGCGGCGTAGGCCAGGTCCATCCGGCTCAGGTAGGGCACCGCCACATACCCGGGCTCGGCGACCTCGAGCGCGTTCTTCGGGCCGTGCGCGTGCAGCACCGCGATCCCCGCCGCGGCGAGCTGCGCGGCCGCCCCGGAGACGCCCTCGTTCAGTGTCCGCGCGCCCTGCGAGCCGCCGAAGACCAGCAGCACCGGCCCGTCCGCGGGCAGCCCGAAGTGCGCCCGCGCCTCGGCGCGCAGCGCGCCCCGGTCCAGCGCGGTGATGGAGCCGCGCACCGGGATGCCGAGCACCTCGGCGTCCAGCCCGGAGCCGGGCACCGCCGCGAGCACCCTGGCCGCCCGGCGCGCGCCGACCTTGTTGGCGATCCCGGCCTTGGCATTGGCCTCGTGCACCACCACCGGCACCGCCCTGCGCCTGCCGAGCAGGCCGCGCCCGGCCGCCAGGTAAGCGGGGAGCGCGACGTAGCCGCCGAACCCGACGATCACGTCGGCGCCGACCGCGTCGATCACGGCGCGGGTGCGGGCCACCGAGGCGCGCACCCGGCCGGGCAGCCGGAGCAGGTCGGCGGTGGGTTTGCGCGGCAGCGGCACCGGCGGGATCAGCTCCAGCGGGTAGCCGCGCTCCGGCACCAGCCGGGTCTCCAGGCCGCGCTCGGTGCCGAGTGCGGTGATCCGCACGGACTCGTCCTGCCTGCGCAGCGCGTCGGCGACCGCGAGTGCCGGCTCGATGTGGCCGGCGGTGCCACCCCCCGCCACGATCACCGAAAGCCCGGATCGCTGCGCGGGTCGCACGTCACTCACCTGGATCTACCTCGTTCTCTCGCGTGGGGCATGGGATAGCTGGGCTCCCAGGCCCTGGTCGCGCGGAGCGACCCGGTGCCACGGGAGTCCCCGGAGCGCCTGCGCGGCGGCTCCGGGAGGTCGGTGGCCCGGCCGCGGGCGCGGCCGGGCTGGGCGCTGCCGCGGCGGCGCTCGCCCTCCGAGCCGCCGCGCCGCCGCTCGCCCTCGGTGCCGCCGCGGCCGTTGGGCGGGCGGCCGGGGCCACGCCGGTTCACCGAGCGGGCCCTGGCCTGCTCGGCCTTGACCGGCGAGTACACCTCGGGCTTCGGCAGCCGCAGCAGCCTGCTCACCCGCCCGTCCTGCCCGGCGTTCAGCGCGGAGACGGCCTCGGGTTCGTGCCTGGCGGCATTGGCGATGATGCCGAACATGAACAGCGTGATCGCCAGCGACGAGCCGCCCGCCGAGACCAGCGGCAGCTGCAGCCCGGTGACCGGGAGCAGCCCGACCACGTAGCCGATATTGATCAGCGCCTGGCTGGTGATCCAGGTGGTGGCGGTGGCGATCAGGATCTTGAGGAACGGGTCGACGGAGCGGGTCGCGATCCGCAGCCCGGTGTAGACGAAGAGCGCGAAGAGCCCGAGGACGAGCATGCAGCCGAGGAAGCCGAGCTCCTCGCCGATGATCGCGAAGATGAAGTCGTTGTGCGAGTTCGGCAGGTAGCTCCACTTGGCCCGGCTCTGGCCGAGCCCGCGGCCCCAGATGCCGCCGTCGGCCAGCGAGTACATGGCCTGGCGGGCCTGGTAGCCGATGCCCTGCGGGTCGTCGCCGGGGTTGAAGAAGGCGCGCATGCGGTCCGAGCGGTACCCGGCGGAGAGCGCGAGCACCACCGCCGCGACCACGCCGGAGGCGGCGATGGTGACGAAGAGCCGGGCGGGCAGCCCGCCGAACCAGAGCAGCGCCATCAGCACGATGCCGAGCGCGATGGTGGTGGAGAGGTTGGGCTGCAGCACCACGAGCAGGCAGACCAGCAGCCCGGCGGGGACCAGCGGCACCAGCAGCTCCTTGAGCGTGGCGCGCTCGGAGCGGCGCGAGGCGAGCAGGTGCGCGCCCCACACCACCAGGCTCACCTTGACCACCTCGGAGGGCTGGATGGAGATCGGCCCGATCACCAGCCAGCGCCGCGCGCCCTGCACCTCGGAGCCGATGCCGGGCAGCAGCACCAGCAGCAGCGCCAGCACCGAGAGCCCGAACACCGGGAAGGACCACTGCCGCAACCTGCGCAGCGGGATCCGCAGCGCCAGGTAGAACAGCACCAGCCCGATCCCGGCGAACATGGCCTGCTGCACGAAGAGCGAGTAGGCCGAGCCGCCGTCGGCGTAGGCCTCGACGCTGGAGGCGGAGAGCACCATGACCAGCCCGAGCACGGTGAGCAGGGTGGCGATCGTGACGATCAGGTGGAACGACGCCAGCGGGCGCGCCAGCCAGGCGCCGAAGCGCGTCGCCGTGCTGTCCGCCCGCCGGGTCGCCGTGGTCACGAGTGCCGCCCGATATCGCTCTCCTGCAGTGCCTCGACCGCCTCGGCGAAGCTGCGGCCGCGGTGCGTGTAGTCGGCGAACATGTCCAGCGAGGCCGCGGCGGGCGCGAGCAGCACCGTGTCCCCCGCGGTGCAGAGCCCGGCGGCGAGCCGCACCGCCTCGGCCATCACCGTATCCGCCTTGCTGTGCCCATCGGCAACGAGCGAGGGCCCTCCGTGGCTACGCTCCGCTCCCGCCTCCGGGCCTGACTCGCTCATGGTTGCATCGTCCCGCGCGTGCACCTCGAGAACCGGGACTTCGGGCGCGTGTCGCGCCAGCGCGGCCGCCACGATCGGCGCGTCCACCCCGATCAGCACCGCCCCGACGAGCCGCTCGGCGACCTCCTCGACCAGATCCTCGACCGAGGCGCCCTTGAGCTGCCCGCCCGCGACCCACACCACCGAGGGGTGCGCCAGGATCGACGACCGCGCGGCGTGCGGGTTGGTGGCCTTCGAGTCGTCGATGAACTCGACCCCGCCCAGCTCCCGGACGAGCGCCGCGCGGTGCGGCCCGACCCGGTGCTCGACCAGCCCCTCGCGCACGAACTGCGGCGCCACGTCGATCGAGCGGGTGAGCGCCGCCGCGGCCAGCGCGTCCGCGACCCCGGACGGGCCGGGCGGGCTGATGTCGCCGACCTCGGCGAGGATCGCGGCCTTGGTGAAGGCCCGGTCCAGCAGCTTGCCGTCGACCACGCCGAGCTCGCCGTCGGCGGGGACGCCGATCCGGAAGCCGACGGTGCGCCGCGCCTTGGACTTGCGGGCCAGCGAGGCGGCGACCGGGTCGTCCAGCCCGACCACGCCGACCCGCCCGACCAGCGCGCGCGCCTTGGCGGCGGCGTAGGCGTCCAGCCCGCCGTGCCAGTCCAGGTGGTCCTCGGCGACGTTCAGCACGACGCCGGCCTCCGGCCGCACCGAGGGCGCCCAGTGCAGCTGGAACGAGGAGAGCTCGACCGCGAGCACCTGCGGGCCCGGGCTGCGGCGCAGCGCGTCCAGGATCGGCAGCCCGATATTGCCGCAGGCCACGCTGGGGATGCCCGCCGCGCGCAGGATGGCGTGCGTCATGTTGGTGGTGGTGGTCTTGCCGTTGGTGCCGGTGACCACCAGCCACTTGCGCACCGGCCCGTACAGCCTGGCCTGGTCCACCCACCAGGCGAACTCCACGTCGCCCCAGACCGGGATGCCCGCGGTGACCGCGTTGACCAGCACCGGCGAGTCCGGCCGCCAGCCCGGCGAGGTGATCACCAGGGCGTACCGGCCGAGATCGGCGGTCTCCAGCTCGACGCTGGTCGCCACCTCCAGCCCGAGCCCGGCGGCCTCGGCGAGCGCGGCGGCGCCCGCGTCGGTGACCACGGGGTGCGCGCCGATGTCACGCAGCGGCTCGACCAGCGAGCGGCCGGAGACGCCCCAGCCCGCCACCAGGACGTCGCGGCCGCGCAGGAACTCCAGCATGGGACCGGGTGAGCGCAGGGCGCGCGGAGAGTGCTCGACCATCCCGCTCAGCCGACCTGCGAGAGGTATTCGCTGTAGAACAGCCCGAGCCCGAAGGCCGATGCCATCGCGGCGAGCAGCCAGAACCGGATGATGACGGTGGTCTCCGCCCATTTGCTCAGCTCGAAGTGGTGGTGGAAGGGCGCCATCTTGAAGAGCCGGTTGCGGGTGGTGCGGAAGACCGCCACCTGCAGGATCACCGACATGGCCTCGGCGACGAAGAGCGCGCCGATGACGATCATGAGCAGCTCGGTGCGGGTCACGATGGAGAGCCCGGCGATCAGCCCGCCGAGCGCCAGCGAGCCGGTGTCGCCCATGAAGATCTTGGCCGGTGCGGCGTTCCACCAGAGGAAGCCGACGCAGGCCGCGCCGCCCGCCGCGCAGACCAGAGCCAGGTCGAGCGGGTCGCGGACGTTGTAGCAGCCGGTCTCCGGCTTGGTCGAGCAGGCGTGGTAGTACTGCCAGAAGGTGATCACCACGTAGCCGCCGAGCACCAGGCTCATCGAGCCCGCGGCGAGGCCGTCCAGCCCGTCGGTCAGGTTGACCGCGTTGGACCAGGCCACCACCACCAGGCAGACGAAGACCAGGAACACCACGATGCCCATCGAGACGGTGGTGATGTCGCGGACGTAGGAGAGGTGCCTGCTCGCCGGGGTCAGCCCGTTCTCGCCCTTGAACTGCAGCGCGAGGATGCCGAAGACCACCGCGGCGGAGATCTGCCCGATGTACTTGCCCGCGGCGGTGAGGCCGAGGTTGCGCTGCTTGCGCAGCTTGATCAGGTCGTCCAGGAAGCCGACCAGCCCGAGCGCGGTGGCCAGCCCGAGGACCAGCAGCGCCGAGGCCGACGGGCCGTCCGCGTCGTAGCCGATGCCGATCAGGTGCGAGCCGAGGTACCCGGCCCACATGCCGATCACGATGGCGACGCCGCCCATGGTCGGCGTCCCGCGCTTGGCCTGGTGGCTGGCCGGGCCGTCGACCCGGATCTCCTGGCCGAATCCGCGCTTCGCGAATATCGAGATGAGTAACGGTGTGAGCAGGATCGAGACGGTCAGCGCTATGGCCGCCGCAAACAGGATCTGTCTCATCGGGCTGCCTCCGTGCTTCCCGCAGGTGCGTCCGGCGGCACTGCCGATCCCCCTGTCAAATGGTCGGCGACCTCCCAGAGGCCGACCGATTGCGACGCCTTCACCAGTACCACGTCACCCGCTGCGACCTCCGCGTCGAGCAGGGCGATCGCCGCACCGATATCGGGTACGAGGACCGATTCCTCGCCCCACGAGCCTTCCATCACCGCTCCCTGGTGCATGGCCCGGGGCGGCCTTCCGGTCCCGACCACGACGAGCCGGTCCACGTCCAGCCGCACCGCGAGCCGTCCGATCGAATCGTGTTCCACCACCGACTCCGGGCCGAGCTCGCCCATCTCGCCGAGCACGGCCCAGCTGCGCCGCGGCCGGTCACCGGCCCTGGCCATGGTGACCAGCGCCTTGAGCGCGGCCCGCACGGAGTCGGGGTTCGCGTTGTAGGAGTCGTTGACGACCGTGACGCCGGTCGCCGTCGTGCGCACGTCCATCCGGCGCGCGGAGGCCGCTGCGGCCCCGCCCAGCGCGGCGGCGACGGTGTCCGGGTCGGCGCCGCACTCCAGCGCGACCGCGGCGGCGGAGAGCGCGTTGCCCACCTGGTGCTCGCCGTGCACGGCGAGCCGCACCGGCACCGAGCCCGCCGGGGTGTGCAGGGTGAAGGCGGCGCGCGCGTGCTCGTCCAGCCGGACGTCGGTGGCCCTGATCGTCGCGGTGCTCGCCTGCCCGACGGTGACCACCCTGGCCGCGGTGCGCGGCGCCATGGCGGCGACCTGCGGGTCGTCGGCGTTCAGGACCGCGAGCCCGGTGGCGGGCAGCGCCTCGACCAGCTCGCCCTTGGTCTTGGCGATGGCCTCGCGGCTGCCGAACTCGCCGAGGTGCGCGGTGCCGACATTGAGTACAACGCCGATGGCGGGCGGGGCGATCTCGGCCAGCGCGGCGATGTGGCCGGGGCCGCGGGCGGAGAGCTCGAGCACCAGGAAGCGGGTGTCGGCGGTGGCGCGCAGCGCCGTCCACGGGTGGCCGAGCTCGTTGTTGAACGAGCCGGGCGGGGCCACCACGCTGCCCAGCGGGCGCAGCACGGCGGCGAGCAGGTCCTTGGTGGAGGTCTTGCCGGAGGAGCCGGTGACGCCGACCACGGTGAGCGTGCCCGCGGCGCTGAGCCGCTGCACCACCGCCCTGGCCAGCGCACCGAGCGCCGCCAGCACCGCGGCGCCGGAGCCGTCGGTGTCGTGCTCGACCACCATGGCGCCCGCGGAGACCTGGCCGGGCTGCGGCTGCACCACGACGGCCGGGACGCCGACCGGGCGGGCGGCGAGCACCGCGACGGCGCCGTCCGCGACCGCGCGGGCCGCGAAGTCGTGGCCGTCCGCGCGGGCGCCGGGCAGGGCGAGGAACAGGTCGCCGGGGCCGATCTTGCGCGAGTCGAACTCGACCGCGCCGGTCACCGGCGCCTCGGGGTCGGGGACGTCGTGCAGCGTGCCGCCGACGATCTCCGCGAGCTCCCGCAGTGTCATCACGATCATGGAACTCTCGAGTCCTCTGTCTCCGAGCGCGCGGCCGCCGCCAGCGCGGCGGCCAGCACCTCGCGGTCGTCGAACGGGTGCTTGACGCCTGCGATCTCCTGGCCGGTCTCGTGCCCCTTGCCCGCGATCAATACCACGTCGCCGGCGCGCGCCCAGGCCACGGCGGCGGCGACGGCGGCCGCGCGGTCGCCGATCTCCAGCACCTCGCCGCGCTCGGCGGCGGGGACGGCGAGGGCGCCCGCGCGCAGGGCTGCCCTGATGGCGGCGGGGTCCTCGCTGCGCGGGTTGTCGTCGGTGATGACCGTGAGGTCGGCGCCGCGCGCGGCGGCCGCGCCCATGAGCGGGCGCTTGCCCGCGTCCCGGTCGCCGCCCGCGCCGACCACCACCGCGACCCGGCCGGTGGCCTGGGCGCGCAGCGTGGCGAGGACCGACTCGACCGCGGCGGGCTTGTGCGCGTAGTCGACGACGGCGAGGAAGTCCTGGCCGCGCTCCACCCGCTGCATGCGGCCGGGGACGTCGACCGACGCCAGTGCGGCGGCGGCTCGGGTTGCGTCCACGCCCGCGGCGGCGCACACCGCTACGGCGAGCAGGCCGTTCGCCACGTTGTAGCGGCCGGGGAGGCGCAGCTTGATTGGAATCGCGCCCGCCGGGCCCGCCGCCGTGAATTCCTGCTCGCCACCCGACGTGGTCGTGATGCTTCCGGCGACAGTCCAGTCGGCCGCCACAGCGGCCAGATTTTCTGCCGGTCGGGCAGACCCCGCGGCCGCGGCGGGCGCAGCGGTGGCGGGCGCAGCGGAAGCGGCGGCGGGCGCACCGGTAATGGGTGCAGCGGAAGCGGCGGCTGCGGCGGACGCAGCGGTAGCGGCGGTGTCCGGCGCAGCGGCGGTGTCCGGCGCAGCGGCGGTGTCCGGCGCAGCGGCGGTGTCCGGCGCAGCGGCGGTGTCGGCGATGGCGTATCCGGCGCGTGCCTCGGCCTCGGCGGGTTCGGTGCGCACCGTGATGGGGGCGGGCAGGGCGGCGGCGAGTCGTCTGCCCCACTCCTGGTCGACGCAGACGACGGCGGTCCGCGCCGCGACCGGCGAACCCGGTTCGAAGAGCCGCCGCTTGGCGGCGAAGTAGTCCTCGAAGTCGGCGTGGAAATCGAGGTGGTCCTGGGAGAGGTTGGTGAAGGCGCCGATGTCGAAGCGCACCCCGTCCACCCGGCCGAGCGCGAGCGCGTGGCTGGACACCTCCATCACCACGGCCTGCACCCCCTGCTCCACCATGGCGGCGAACATGGCGTGCAACTGCGGCGCCTCCGGCGTGGTCAGCGCGCTCGGCACCCGCTGCCCGCCGATCCTGGTCTCGATGGTGCCGATCAGCCCGGTGGCCAGCCCGGCCGCGACCAGCCCGGCCTCGACCAGGTACGAGGTCGTGGTCTTGCCGGAGGTGCCGGTGATCCCGATGATCCGCAGCCGCTCCGACGGGTGGCCGTAGATCAGCGCGGAGAGCTCGCCGAGCACCGCGCGCGGCTGCGCGCGCACCAGCACCGGGACCCCGGCGTCACCCAGCTCGGCGGCGCCCTCCTGGTCGGTGAGGATCGCGACGGCGCCGCGCGCCACCGCGTCCGCGGCGAACCGGGCACCGTGCGCGCGGGCGCCGGGCAGCGCGGCGAACAGGTCACCGGCCCGCACCGCGTTCGAGCGCTGTTCGATACCGGTGACGGTCACCCCGTCGACGGGGCCCGTCGCGTGTGCTCCGGTGGCTTCCAGCAGGACGTGCAACGGCGTCGACGGCGGCTGAACCGGCCGGAGCGTCTGCGGGCTGGACTGCGCAGCCACCTTGCTCCTTCTCTCGGGCGGACATGTCCGATCGAACATGCCGCGTACGAACACGACTGGGACGGGGAGTCAGGTTACCGACGCGTGCCCCGGCACGGACAACGCGCCTCTGGTTACCGCTCGGGGTCGGCGGCGCCTGCTCCCCGACCGGCCCCGACGGCCCGCCGAACGCGCTGGTCGTCGCAGCTCACCGCCACCGCCCCCGGCCTCAGGACGCCTGCAGGACGAACGGGCCGGGCACCGCGGGCGACGGCGGGACCGCGTCGCGCTGCAGCGCCCAGGAGGCGATGTTGTGGAAGAGCGGCGCCGCCGACTGCCCGCCGCTGCCGTCCGAGCTGCGCTGCGGGTTGTCCAGCATGATGCCGACCACGTAGCGCGGGTCGTCGGCCGGGGCGATGCCCGCGAAGGTGATCCAGTAGCTCGAGCTCGAGTAGCACTTGCACTGCTGGTCGATCTGCTGCGCGGTGCCGGTCTTGCCCGCGATCTGGTAGCCGGTGACGGCGCCCGCGGCGCCGGTGCCCATCTGCACGCCGCGCGGGTCCCGCTGCACCACCGACTGGAACATGGTGCGCAGCGTGGCCGCGGTCTCCGGGCTCACCACCCGCACCCCGTCCGGCTGCGGCTCGTCGGTGCGCGCACCGTCCGGGCCGACGGTGGCCTTCACGATCCGCGGCGGAATCCGCACGCCGTCGTTGGCGATGGCCTGGTACATCCCGGTCATCTGCAGCGTCGTCATCGAAAGGCCCTGGCCGATCGGCAGGTTGGCGAAGGTGCCGCCGGACCACTGCTCCCTGGCGGGCACCTGCCCCGCGCTCTCGCCGGGCAGCCCGACGCCGGTGCGGCTGCCGAGTCCGAACCGGCCGACCAGGTCGGCGAAGCGGTCCTCACCGACCCGCTGCGCCAGCATCAGCGTGCCGACATTGGACGACTTCCCGAAGATGCCGGTGGTGGTGTACGGCGCGACGCCGTGCTCCCAGGCGTCGCGCACGGTGACCCCGGCCATCCGGATCTCGCCCGGCACCTGCAGCACCTCGTCCGGCGTGGTCAGCCCGTACTCGATGGCGGCGGCCGCGGTGATGATCTTGTTCACCGAACCGGGCTCGAAGGGCTCGGTGACCGAGGGGTTGCTCATGTCCGCGTTGGACCAGAACTGCGGACCGAGCGCGGGATTGAAGGTGTTGTCGTTGGCCATCGCGAGCACCTGGCCGGTGCGCGCGTCCAGCACCACCGCGGAGGCGCCCTGCGCGCCGGAGAGCTCCCTGGCCTGCTGCACCTGCTGCTGCACGTAGTACTGCAGGTCCTGGTCCAGGGTCAGCTCGACGGTGTTGCCGTTCACCGCGGGCTGGCGGTCGCGCCAGCTGCCCGGGATCACCGCGCCGTCCGAGCCGCGGTCGTAGGTGTGCGAGCCGTCGGTGCCCGCGAGCAGCGAGTCCATCGAAGACTCCAGCCCGATCTGGCCGTGGCCGTCCCAGCCGGTGGCGCCGAGCATATTGGCGGCCAGTGCGCCGCCGGGGTACTCGCGCAGGTCCTGGCGCTCGGTGCCGACCTCGGGGAAGGCCAGTTTGATCTCGGCGGCGATCCGCGGGTCGACGCCGCGCGCCAGGTAGACGAAGGTCTCCTCGCCGCGCAGCTTGGCAAGCAGCTCCTTCTCGGTGGGGCCGCCGGGGCCGAGCTTGGCGTTGATGGTGTCCGCGATCTCGGCGAGGCGCTTCTCCGGCTCCGGGGCGGTGTCGTCCTTCTCCCGCTCGGCGGCGAGCTCCTGGCGCACCCGGACCGGTTGGAAGGTGAGCGCCTTCGCGGTCACGGTGAAGGCGAGCGGCTTGCCGTTCCGGTCCACGATCGGGCCGCGGGTGGCGGGGTCGATCTGCCTGGTGGTGCGCTGGCTCGCGGCCTGCTCGGAGAGGCCGGGGGCGGCGATGCTCTGCACCCAGAGCAGCTGCAGCGCCACTACGGCGAGCGCCACCAGCATGGCGATCCGGCCCGCGCCGAGCCGCAGCCTTGAGGAGCGGTCGGCGCCGAGCCGGGTGGCGCCGCTGGTCGCGGTGCGCGAGGCGCCGGTCGGGCGGGAGGCGGCGGAGCCGGTCGGCCGCGAGGCCGCCGAGCCGGAGCGGCGCTGCGGGCCGGACGGGGTCCTGGCCCGCTGCGAGCGCGCCCCCCTGTTGTCCCTCACCGCTCGTCCGCCTCGGGACGGGCGGGATCCGCGAGCGCGGGATCGGTGGAGATTCCGTCGCCCGGAGCGGCAACGTCGGGGGCGGGGACCCCTGCGCCGGGGGCAGCGATGTCGCCCGCGCCGGGGGCAACGGGATTGGGAACCCCGACACCGGGGGCTGCAATGTCGCCCGCGGCGGGGGCTGCAATGTCACCCGGAGCGGGGACGGCAGGTTCAGCCGCGCCAGGGACCGCGGGTTCGCCCGGGCCAGGGAGGGCGGGTTCGCCCGCGGCGGCGGGGGCGCCGCCGGGCGGTGCGGGTGCCTCGCCCGCCGGGGGCGGCGGCGGGGGGTTCGGGGCGGCGCCGGGGGCGGCGGGGGTGGTGGCGCCGGTTCCGGTGGCACCCTCGGGGATCGGGCCACCGGTGACCGGGTCGATCGGGACGCCGAGCGTCCCGAGTTCGGCGCCGGGCCTGGCGG